>JAUSPI010000236.1 GCA_030655775.1 Syntrophales bacterium | reverse complement strand
ATGATTCCAGTGCAGAAAGGCTAAAAAAAACATCCTATTTTTTCTCTGACGGCTCTCCCAAACAATTATTACCATCTTATGGATAATATTTTTCGTGGATGTCCGTAATTAACAAGAAAATTTGTGCATAATGATGTTTTTTTCGTCATGTGAGGAGGTATTTCTTCTATTTAACCCGCTATTTCCTCTAAATGGTCACAAGTATCCCTTGGTTTATGTCAGCATTTTTTCTGTATTTTCGATGAGTATCTCCTTGGGAGAAACGAACGATTTGATGGAAGTTGTGAGCGATTGTTTTTAAGCCCATGACCAAACTACAACTCACTAACCCGCGAACTTTAAGTTTACCAGCTCCATGCGCACGTTTAAGGGCGGAATTAGTTCCTTCGATAGCGGCACGTTTACTACCGTTTTCGTTTCGATCTTTCTTGTCCATGAGGATTAAACGAGTATTTTCAGCAATGAGGCTCTTCTGGCTCACACGCAAGACAGTATCTTTCTTTTGAAACTGTATTGGGCATTGATCCTTTATGGAGCATTGAGTGCAGATATTTATGTCAAAGTGAGCACTCAAGATGCCACTTTGCGAATTAAAGTCACTTCGCAAGGGCTCCTGCAATTTCGGACAGCTCAAGATCGTTTCGAAGTGTTCAGTGTTAAAGGCATTGTAAGGCAGTTTATTCGACGTGACATTTCGCCCCGTCATATCCGTGTAATGGAGTTGGATTCCGAGCCCTTCCGCTTTTTTAATGAGATCGCTGCTATAATATCCACCGTCCACGTAAACATCCTTAACTGAAGTTGTTTCATGAAGTTCTGTAAGACTCTCATCAGCCATTTTGACATCACTTGCGCTATTGAGTTCCACTTGGTAATCCGTCACAACTTGAACTGGATTATTGTCTGCGCATGTCTCAGCGAGATTGACCACATAGCCAACGTGACTCTTGCCCGCCTTTTTTCGGTACGTTGCCTCTGAGTCAAAGGCGGATTGAAGGGAACTTGCGGCGATATCTTTGTTTTCTTTAGCCAGCCACACTTTGCGATCGTCATCATAAAGCGTTTGCTCTTTTATAAAGCGAACAAGTACCTGAATTTCCGGACGCATTTGCAATTCCAGGTTGTCTTTCATGAGTTGGCTCAGCTCACCTCCCAAATTCAAGAGTTTTTCTAAGCGTGACGATGTTTCAGTATCTTTCAATTTATAGAGAAGATTCGTCTTGTAATTCGGGTCTAAGACCTCTTTAAGCTCAAGACTAAGCATTTCCAAGGGACATGCCTTGATTCCTTGCAGTAAAACATCATAGGCTAAGGCAAGCCGTCCAGCCCGTTTTATGTTAGACATAATCTGAGTAGAATCCATTCTCTGTTCGTCGGTATCAAGTTTAGCTACTTCAATGAAGTGTTGAACGAGTGTTTCAAACTGTTTAAAGATCAAGCACCCTTCTTCGGGGTGTTCCAATGTGTACTTATATAGTCTGGCACGAAAATCATAGAAGGTTCGGCGTGCAAAGTAAAGCTCGCCTATATTACGTAGGCCCAAGGCATAGGAAATTTGAAAGTCGTAGGCAAACGCTTCAAAAAGAACTTCATCAACAAAATTTTTTAAATGCTTGATGATTTCGAGCGCAACCAAAATATTGATCGGGAAATTTGGACGTCCATTATCGCTCGAATAAAGAGGAGAAAATGATTTCTCGTCAATCTGACAAAAAACATGCTGATAAAATAGTCCAGCCCAACTCTTTTCCAGCCTCTTTTTATAGCGGTGGTCCATTCCGCTCAAATTATTAAATAATTTCTCTTGTCTATGTAATGTATTCTCTCTAAACATAGCAAAAATCACCTCAACTCATAGTATAAACAAATTATATCAGGATATCTCTGAATAGCTTTCTTATACTATATAATTCAATATGCTATAAGCGAATTCCTGCTTTTAGTCTAGAAAATCAGGGGGTTTCTGCACTGGAATCATATATATTTCCATAAAAGAACCATTTTTCCTTTTGGAAAGTTGATCATCTTCGGATAAGTATATTTCTTATTGTGTAGAAAGCTTTCCATCATATAGTTTATAATATATAGGGAACTAACTAAATTCTCGGAGGTTACGAATGGTCTATCACAAAGAGGAAAAAATCCTTAAACATATTGCCGCGGAACTCAAGCTGGATTTATCATCTGTAAGCAGGGTTGTTGCTCTGCTGGACGAAGGCAACACGATTCCTTTTATTGCCCGTTACCGTAAAGAAATATCCGGAGGTATGACTGATGAGGAGCTGCGCCTATTAACGGAAAAGCTGGCTCTTTATCGCAACCTGGAGAAACGCCGGGAAGATATTCACAGGCTCCTCTCAGAGCAGGGAGTCCTTACTCCGGAACTGGAAGCTGCCGTTGGAAACGCCGTCAACGTTACAGAACTGGATGATATCTATCGTCCCTACAGGCCTAAAAAACGTACCCGTGCTTCTGTGGCCAGGGAAAAAGGCCTGGAGCCTCTGGCACTTCTTATCATGGAAGGGATGCAGGATCCTTTGGAGGAGGCAGAGCTTTTTCTCGACGAAGAAAAAGGGGTCTTATCGGTTGAGGATGCTCTGGAAGGAGCGCGCGATATCATCGCCGAAATGGTTTCTGAAGACCCCCGGGTAAGACAGGAGCTAAGATCATTTCTGTATAAAGAGGGCATCATGGCAACACGTTCCAGGAAGGAAACGGAGAGCAGCTATGATATGTATTACAATTTTCAGGAGCCGTTAAAGAAAATTCAGCCCCATAGGGTTTTAGCCATTAACCGGGGGGAAAAGGAAGAATTTCTTTCTGTAAAAATCGAGATTCCTGAAGAGAAGGCGCTGCATTTAATTAAGAAGTATTATATTAAAAACGGGTTTAACTCCAAATCAATTATTCATCTTGAGGATGCTGTGCAAGATGGCTGGAAACGCCTCTTATTTCCTTCCCTGGAAAGGGAAATGCGAAACGGCCTTACGCAAAAGGCGGAAGAACAGGCCCAGAAAATTTTTAAAGAGAACCTTAAGGGCCTTTTGATGGTCCCTCCCATAAAAGGAAAACGTATTTTGGGAATTGATCCCGGGCTTCGTACAGGCTGTAAGATTGCATGTGTGGATGAAACGGGGAATTTATTGGAGGTTGCTATAATATACCCGACGCCACCGCGCAGTGATAAAGAA
Organism: Syntrophales bacterium; assembly: GCA_030655775.1. Classification (NCBI taxonomy): domain Bacteria; kingdom Pseudomonadati; phylum Thermodesulfobacteriota; class Syntrophia; order Syntrophales; species Syntrophales bacterium. Next base: position 1,234 of record JAUSPI010000236.1, on the reverse strand, counting down.
AAGGCTGCCAGGGTTGTTATGGAATTGATGGAAAAGCACAGACTTAATGCCATCGTGATCGGAAACGGTACCGGAGGGCGTGAAACAGAAGAATTCGTTGTAGAAGCCCTCTCTGACTATGGAAAGGAAATAGAATACGCAGTGGTTAACGAGGCCGGTGCAAGTGTTTATTCCGCTTCAAAGCTGGGACGGGAGGAGTTTCCGGACCTTGATGTGGCTGAACGAAGTGCCGTTTCAATCGCCCGCCGGGTACAGGATCCCCTTGCAGAGCTGGTTAAAATAGACCCTCAGTCTATCGGAGTCGGTCAGTACCAGCACGATGTCAATCAAAAAACACTGGCTGAAACACTAAGCGGTGTTGTTGAATCCTGCGTAAACCAGGTAGGAGTGAATTTAAATACATCGTCTCCTGCTCTTCTGGAGCGCGTTGCCGGCATAAACAAAACTGTTGCCAATAATATTTCTGCCTATCGGAGGGAAAACGGTTCCTTTAAAAGCCGTAAAGAGCTGAAAAAAGTCCCAAAGCTTGGCCCAGCAGCTTTTAAACAGTGCGCCGGGTTTTTACGGATCCCCGAGGCCGAACACTATTTTGACCGGAGTGCAGTCCATCCGGAATCATATGAAACTGCCGAAAAAATAATGTCCGCTGTGGGCATTACTCCGGACAAACTGGGCAGACCTGATGCAATCCCGCCTGTTGATATTAAAGAATTGGCTGCTGTTCTCCAGGTGGGAGAACTGACTCTGGCAGATATACTGGAAGAATTTAAGAAGCCGGGCCGGGACCCCCGGGAAGATCTTCCCAAACCGGTCTTTAAAAAAGGAATTCTTAACATAGAAGATTTGAAAGAAGGAATGGAACTTCAGGGGATTGTCCGCAACGTTGTGGATTTTGGGGCTTTCATTGATATTGGCGTACACCAGGATGGACTGGCCCATATATCAGAGCTTTCCAATCGCTATGTGAAGCATCCCCTGGATGTTGTCAGGGTCGGCGATGTGGTCAATGCCCGGGTTCTAGCTGTGGATGCTAAGAAAAAAAGAATTTCCCTCTCCTTAAAAACGGAAAAAAAGATATGACAAAGAGCATTTCAGTTTCCTATGGAACGGATCTTTTTATTTTATTTTCAATTTCAAAAAATTTAGCAGGAATCTAATTATACTTATAGAATGGTATATTAAATAAGTTGTTACAAAATATAAAAATGTGCTACTCGTTATGTTTAGTATCCTT
>JAUSPI010000235.1 GCA_030655775.1 Syntrophales bacterium | reverse complement strand
AAGTGCCTAAAGTTAAAGAATGCGCTTTCAGCGCAGCCTGTTTCTAATTTGACCGCGCCGAAGGCGTGTACATTAACTTTAGCTCACTTTAGGCACTTCAAACTTTAGACACTTTTGGGGTTGCGGCTTTGTCGCTTTAGGCAAGAGTGTCTTTTTGTACAGAGCTTTATAACGGAAAAATCAAGGCGGGGTTTGCGGTAGATTGACTTCAGTTCAAAATATATCAAAACAGTACGGTGGAAAACACCTTTTCAAAGACATCTCCCTCCATATCGGCAAAGGAGAATGCATTGCCCTCGTGGGAGCGAACGGTACCGGCAAGACCACACTGATGAAGATCATCGTGGGCGAGGTTGAGCCCGATTCAGGCAGTGTTGTCAGGTCTCGCTTTAGTACTGCAGGGTATCTCCCGCAGAATGGCGTATTTCACAAAGGCAAAACGCTCTACAAAGAGGTGGAAACGGTCTTTGGTGAGCTCATTTCTCTGCATGACAGAATAGAAGAAATTAGCCGTGAAATCTCAATCCATACAAGCCAAGACAGCCCGAAGTCTATCCGGATGGAGGCGCTGGTCGAGGAGCTTGGCACGGTTCAGCACATTCTGGAGCATCGGGAAGGGTATAATACCGAAACAAAGATTAAGCAGATCCTCTCCGGCCTTGGTTTTGAAGAAAGCGATCTTCATCGCATGACGGAAGAGTTCAGTGGCGGCTGGCAAATGAGAATTGAACTTGCCAAACTCCTCCTTCGGGAGCCGACCATTCTTCTCCTTGATGAGCCGACCAACCACCTTGATATTGAATCTCTGGAATGGCTTGAATTCTACTTAAAGTCGTATGGGGGTTCGATTATCCTTGTTTCTCATGACAGCCGTTTTCTCAATAATCTCGCAGTGCGGGTTGTTGAGATTTCGATGGGGAAGGTTACCGAATATACGGGCAATTTTTCCTCTTACATGGAGCAAAAAACGCAACGGATCGCCCTCTTGCAGTCCACCTACGAAAACCAGAAGCGGCTGATTCAAAAGACGAACCAGTTCATAGAACGGTTTCGATACAAGGCGACAAAGGCAAAGCAGGTCCAGAGCCGTATAAAAATGCTCGAAAAGATGGAACTGATCGGGCTTGAGAAAAATGAGAAGACGATATCCTTCGATTTTCCACAGCCGCCGCGCCCGGGAAGGGTCGTTATGGCGCTCAATAAAATCATAAAATCATACGGAAACAATCCGGTATTCGAAGGACTTGATCTTGCGATTGAACGGGGTGACAGGATCGCCTTTTTAGGCGTGAACGGTTCGGGGAAGTCTACGCTTGCGCGGATCATAGCTGGTTCAGAGCCTTTCCAGGATGGCACAAGGAAGCCCGGCCACAATGTTTCCATCTCTTATTATGCCCAGAATATGGCTGAAGAACTGAATCCGGCCAAAACGGTTCTCGAGATGGTTGATGAGATTCCTACCCCTATGTCGGGGAGAGAGCTGAGAACCTTATTAGGCTGTTTTCTCTTTACCGGGGATGATATCTCCAAGCCCGTATCCGTTCTTTCGGGAGGCGAAAAAAGCCGCCTTGCCCTTGCCAGGATGCTTATCACGCCTGCTAACCTCCTTGTCTTGGACGAGCCGACGAATCATCTCGACATGCAATCTAAGGCCGTTTTACAGCGAAGCCTGAGTAATTTTACAGGAACTTACATTATCGTATCCCACGACAGGGACTTTCTTTCACCTTTGATCAATAAAGTCGTTGTTCTCAAAAATGATGAACTTGATTTATACCATGGTACTGTTGATGAGTACCTGCAAAAACACCATGCAGACGAAGACTTTACAGAAGAGATGGAAAAGAAAAAATCAGCACTTCAACCCGGAAAAGAGCAAAAAAGGAAAGAGGCGGAAGAAAGACAGGAAAGATACCGTAAACTGAAACCCCTCAAGGATGCCATGAACAAAATCGAAGAGGAAATTGCATTAATGGAGGATAAAAAGGGCCAGATCGAAGCGGCTTTTACCGACAGCAAGACCTATGAAAGTGAAAATAAAATCCGATCACTCAATATCGAGCATGATAAAATCACCTCCCGCCTGGATGCCCTCTATAATGAGTGGACAGATATTGAGGGAAAAATCGAAAGGATTGGGGAATGAGTTTGACATGAAATTTCAAGTTTTCTATACTTCCACGGTGAAAAAGCATTAACAAATAATTGAACAGAGGGGTCTTCTTAGGGTCTTTATTCATAACAACTGCGTTTTTTGCGCAGATGTTGGCATTAATATGACCACGAACGAAGACAGAAGTCAGTAGTCAGAATTCAGAATACATAATGGAAGCGAAATAGTTTTTTATTCTGATTTCTGTCTCCTGTCTCCTGACTTTTGGTTGCGGCTTTGCCGCCTCAGGAGGAAACAAAAAATGGAAACAATCTCGGATCGTAACAGGCAACTTGAAATTGACGACAAGAAATATATCTGGCATCCCTTTACCCAGATGCAGGATTATATGAAGGAAAAACCCCTCATCATAGAGAGCGGGAATGGGTGCACCATAAAGGACATTTATGGAAATGAATACATTGACGGAATTTCTTCACTCTGGACTAACGTCCACGGGCACAGGAAGAAAAAACTCGACCTTGCAATAAAGAAACAACTGGACATGATTGCCCATTCCACACTGCTGGGACTCTCAAATATTCCCGCCATCGAATGTGCCAGAAAACTTATAGAAATTGCCCCGGAGGGACTGACGAAGGTCTTTTATTCCGACAGCGGCTCCACTGCCGTCGAGATAGCCATCAAGATTGCCTTTCAGTATCATCAACAGGCAGCTTCGGGCGATCCGAATAAGACAAAATTTATCTCTCTGACCAATGCATACCATGGAGATACCATAGGTTCGGTGAGTGTGGGGGAATCGATCTCTTTCATGCAACGTATAAATCTCTCCTCTTTTCAGCTATTCATGTCGAATCACCTTATTGTTATCGATGTCCCTTTGGAAAATCTCAGCATTCCTGCGATTTAGAATGCTTGAAGAATTTGGAAGAAACGATGGAGGCACACTGCCACGAGGTTGCCGCTTTTGTAATTGAACCTCTGGTCCAGGGAGCAGCGGGTATGCTGGTCCAGCCTCCGGGCTATTTAAAAAGGGTCAGGGAGCTCTGCACC
>JAUSPI010000234.1 GCA_030655775.1 Syntrophales bacterium | reverse complement strand
GAAACAAGTTCAGGACATGATTTTGGGTGACAAAAAATGACTTTTTCCTTGGCCGCTAAACTTTAAAGATACGCGACAGGACTTCCCTGATTCGGTTAAGATAGTATCTGTAATTCATATCAGCCTCGGAGATATAGCTTCTCTGGGCCAGGATGTCTTTCGGCGGGAATAGTGTTTTTCCCACGAACTTCAGTTTTTTCGCCAGCCCTTTATTCATGGATAAATGTATCAGATAGCTCATGCCGGGGATGCGTTTGTTTTCCGCAGTTTTCCGCATGAAGATCTTTTCAGGAATGCTGAATCTTTTGGGCTTAAGTTTCAGCAAAACATCTTCCGGGACGTTGGCTTTAACAAAATAAGCTGAAAAATAGAGGGTTGTATAGACCATTTTGTTCAGATTGAATTTTATGGTATCCCGAACCAGAATGTCCCAGTCCAGACCTTTTCCATAATAATTTATGACCCTGTCGATATCACAGAAATAGCTGAGCTTGCTAAGAGAGTGGGTTACCCTGAGAGCGTGTTCTGACAGGTGTATAATAAGATGATGCGGAGACATAACCCATGTCTCGGTATCTGCGATAGTTGCCCTTACGGCATCACGCCAGATATCGTCCATTTTAATGTATCCGATATACGATTCATTGGGTATTGTTGAATTGACGAAGTGCCAGTGGACATGAAAAGAGGGAGCGTTTTTAGCGGGGTTTCTGTAATCAAGTGTTGTCAGGTAGGTTGAGGTAAAATCAACGTCGTCAACGGATCGATCCGCCGGGGAATACCCCAGCTTTTTTAACAGTTCATCTACCCGATGAAGGTCTTCATTTTTCACAAGGAGGTCAACGTCCGACATTGAGCGCAGGGCTGGATTGCCATATACCGTTTCGGCTAATGCCGCCCCTTTCATCACAATTACCTGAAGTTCCCTCTGATTAAACAAGCCAAGTACTTTTTTAAGCTCTTCAAAAATGAGGGCATTTTTGGTGGCGCTCAGGTAGTAATCTTTTTTTAATTCTTCTGTTACATATTTTGGAATATCGTAATGCGCCGCAATCTCGGGAAGGCGGCTGAAAACCAAAGGCGAGATGCCTTCATTCCGCGCCTTTTCCAGAAAAACGTTCCAATCGATATCCCGTATTTCTAAAGGATCGCCATTTTTTGTTCTGCAACAGTAAAGCAGTAAATGATCTTCCCTTGACCAGGTCAATTGAATTCCCCTTATTAAACAGTGTTTCCATTTTTTCAGGATTTAATATCCTTTACCAGAATAATTCTCAGGCGTGAAGTTTTTTTGGCTTCTTGTTGAAGCTGTTTGTCCAGCTCAGGAACTGAAATCTGGCGGAACCCTGATTTTCGATAAAGTTTATTCGCAGGCTTGGCATCCTCAAAGACCAGAAGCTTAATTTCTGAAGCACCACGTTTCGCTGCTACATCCGCAGCCATCTTTGTCAATTTTTCGCCGATTCCTATTTTCCGATAGGGCCAATTTACCTTCATACCAAAAAGCCACCAGCCAGCATTAGGATGATCGCTTTCTTCAGACCTGGAGAGAGTTACACCACCGATAACCATATCTTCCTGCTTTGCTACAAGCCAATATCCTGAATCTTCGGGATTTTTGAGCTGTTCATGCAAGGTATTCGTGAGATTCTCTGACTCAGGCTGCTGGTTATACCTGTAAAACAGGGAGAGCGAAGAGGCATCATCAGTAGTAGCAATTTGATAGTGAATATTATCTTCCATCATTTTTTTAGCCAGGAAGCCGTAAAGTTTAAGGCTTTGAAGTTTTTCTAAAATAATGCCCAGATGTTTACGCCCTTTGCGCTTCACTTTACTTCCTATAGGATAAATCCAATGGTTGAGTGGAGATAGTCCGGCAATAAATAAACCAATTATACGATAAAGTTTTGTATTTAGTTTTCTTTTTCGCCCGTTTCTTTCAATGGCTGCGATTCTGCCCAGGATGTTTTTTAAATCTACCGTTTCAGGTTGACCGAAGGCGGCATCACCTTTGATGAAAAATTCCGTTCCGCTACCCGTTATTGTTTTTCGGATTACGCGATGTACGATTGCCCGATCATCTGCAGTCTTATATAAAACTACATCACCGACTTTAACAGGGGAATTTTGAAACGGGCTTACAGTAATAATATCTCCGTCCTGGATAAAAGGCCGCATACTGAAACCCTTTGCCCGAAAACGGATGGATGTTCCTCTTTTGAGGAGATCACCACTGAATTTTAATAAATCGGAGTTGTTTAAAAGGATGGGATTTTTCATTATCCTTTGTGCGGAAAATTCGGCATGTGTGTTTCATGGTTTTCTAGTTGCCATGGACGGCAACCATGTCTTTCAGGGGCACAATTTCAGATAACGATTTGAGAACAAAACAAGTTTGAAAAAATTGGAGCGATAGCTCTTTTGTCCTCTGTTATACGCCTGTTGGTCGCCCTGATAAATAATCATTTAAAAGCAAAACCTTTATTTCTTTTATCTTTTTGAGCTTTTTGTCATTAGTGAGAAACACATCGGCTCCAACATCAACAGCTGTTGAAAGCTGAATAGAATCTATTGTTTTGAGGGCCGGATATTGCCCTCTCAATCTCCCAGCTTTTTCAGCTATACCAACAGAGATTTCTATCAAATTAAAATTTCTTCCATGTTTGAGAAACTCAGCAAATTTCTTTGCCAATTTTTCATCTCCAGCTTCAACTGGCTTAGACAAAACTTCAGTTAGGGTTATGACAGAAGAAAAGGCAATCAATTTTTCTGACTGAAAAGAATTAACAACTTCTTTAACAAGTGGACCAAACTCAGGATGGGCTTCGATATAGTAGATAACAGGAGCTGTATCTATAAAAATAGTATTGATTTGCTCAAGCTCATCCGAAATGGTCATATCCGATCCTCTCTCAAACGACTAACATACTCTTGAGCATCCTTACCTTTCCATAACCCTTTTCCAAGTCCATAAAGTTTATTCCAGTCAAGCTCCTTTTTCATAGAAAGACCAGTTTTTCTTAGTTGATGAGCAAGCCTTTCTACTAATTTTAACTGCTCCTGAGGTGTAAGTCTCTCTATCTCTTTTTCAATTTTTTCTAAGGCAACAGCTTTTCGCATTTTTAGTCCCCTTTCTTTGTTGATGAAATTAATTTTTGAAGTTCCTTCACACATGTAATCGTTGTTTAGGGTTTAGGAGAAATTTCGCCTAACTATATATTTCTTACGAAATCGATGATTCTTTTGTCCGGCAGGAAATGAAGTTCATAACAGGGTAACTTGTTTGCCATACGATCAAGCAGGCCCAATATCCCCCTGCCCGCCGCCGTCAATCCCACATGCATGCAGCAATACCCCCTTACGAAGGGACAGCAGGATGATCATCAGTATCTGATTTAAAGGATATCCTAAGGGGTCGGGAAGTGTGTTCCAGTTAAACGCCTGTGCGCTTGTTAGCCGAAGTGTCCGAAAGTTCTTCAATTAACAGCAACATATTCTGCGAAAGAAGTAGTCTCAGGAATCGACAAATTGTCTTCCAACAATCCACGCACATGCATTTCAATCGCCTCGTGCATATTTCGCTCTGCCTCTTCACGGGTAGCGCCGGTAGCAATACAGCCCGGCAAATCGGGCGAATAAGCAGAATAGTTACCTTCCGCTTTCTCAATGATAACAAGAAACCGATGCATCTGTCACTTCACCTCCTTCAATTTCGCCTGTTTCAAAACACTGTTCAGAGTACCCGGCGCTAAATCGTCACTTGGATGTCCAGCGATAGTAACTCTGCCAGTTTTTGTCGCATGTTTGTATTGCCGATGACTGCCTTTTGTGTCTATGCGATACCAGCCATCAGCCTCTAATCAACTCTATGATATCACGCACCTTCATTGCTCTTCATTTCGGATTGCCTTCTTTGTCCAATTCTGACTTCTGACTCCTGAGTAGTTACCTTTATAGCAAATGCCTCTGCCCGCAGATGAGCTATCCGGCAGAGATATTCAACAGGGGCCTCTGGATTGCCATTCTCCAGCCATGCCCAGCCTCTGCGATCTGGTCGAGGATGTTGAATACTTCTTCAGTTGTCAGCTCCTTCTCAATTATGTCTCGATCATTTGCCGATAGGTTGCAATAACAATGAGCGCAACGCAGGTTGCAGCGAAAGGTTAGCTCAAGTGATCCGCTGAGCGGAATCCTTTTTGCCACAACCTCGTCATATAGCCGTTCACCAAATTGGGTGTAGCTGATTTCCGGTATATGTGGACATTCCATGATTCTTAACCTTCTATTATGGCTTTTATTTCTTCCAACTGCATGAGATGCTCCATAATATCCTT
>JAUSPI010000233.1 GCA_030655775.1 Syntrophales bacterium | reverse complement strand
AAGTTGTACAGGGCCTCCCGAAATACGTGGATCAGAAACGCGCCCGGATCTTCTTCTATTAAAAGATTTTCTGAGTCCTGCATCAATTAAATCCCAAACAACCTCTGACCAGTTTTCTTTATTGCAAGAATTAGTTCGATCATCAAATGATTGTCCAGTATGAAGTAGAAAAAGTTCAAATAATTCGGACGCAAGATCATTATGATTATAGAGATATATGTCTGGCATACAAGAGCCGATTGGATAGGTACCTGAAAGGCCTATGAGTCCACTGTTCGGACATGTTCCCGGCCTGTTATCAATAAGTAAATACTGTGCTCCAGAGTGTGGATTTTTGGGATTAATTTTTCTTTTCTTCCCGTTTAATAATGATCCTGAATTGCAATACTCGAAGTCCGGCCACTCTGTATATAATTTTAATTGATGTGTCTCTGAGGTAAGAACCACGTACGGTTGTTGAGGCGATACCTTGGCTTGATAAAGCAATGCGTTTCGCCGATACATGCCGGATCGCGTTTTATGAACATGAACGAATAATATATCACCAAGTTCACAGAATTTTTTAGTTAGGCCAGGATATTTTACCCTTGGAGTCTGATGACAATAGACAGATGTAAGAGAAAAATGGATTTTATGTTTTCCGAATATTTGATTTAAGGAGTTATAGATAAGGGGAGAGCTATCCAATACAATGCTCGCAATAAAATCATTTTCCTGTGGTATATTGCCTCTTTGATGGCATCGATGCCACGTTTCTCGCATACCATGAATTATGGCATGATGCGTGGAGTTCCATATAGGAGTTCTTTCTTGCCAAAGAATATTAAAAAAAGACATAGTTAATCCCCCGCGTTGATGTCCTAAAATAATTTTAGATTGCTTTTGATAATTAACACATCTTTAATTCAACAACTTCCTTTCCCAAGCCACTTTATTCGCTTCATCCGGAACTGCTATAACCAACAACCTCCTAGGCCTCGTAATTCCAACATATACAATCCTTAGTTCTTCATTTTCTTCTGTTTGAACGTTTCCATTTAATAACGTCTTATAATAACTACCGATACCTTTCTTCTTAAGTAGCACCAAGCTGGCCTCAAAGGTCTCTCCTTTTATTGAGTGAATAGTTCCAATTCTAAAATTCTTTTCGATGATTTGCTTGTTATCGAAACCAAACAGTTGATCAAATGTTAAGACGCTTCCTGATTTCTTTATGCTCATATTCACGTCAAAGTCACTTTTTGATAGCCGTTCATTTGCTTTTTCTATCCATTTTTTAATTGTGCAGTCGGTTTTAGGAAGCATGCTCATAAATTCATAAACGTATTTTCTAAAGTCTATGAATCCTACTTTCTCAATCAATCTTTCGATGTCTTGTTCTGAGCAATAGCGAGAAGAGTTGGCAATCTTGAATATGGCCTTTTCAATCAGCTTGAAACCGCGTCTAAACTCCCCATTATCATAGAGGTATTTACCTTTGGCAATATCTCTGCAGTATGGATCGTCATCCATCCAAGGTAGTTCATTAGGTGAGATTTCTTTGATACCTGTAATTACATTAAAAAAACTTTTGCTTCTATATACTACAGTGACATCATTGGGATTGATATCTATATCCATCGATGTGCAAAGTCCTGAAAAATCGCAAATGGTCTTATTGAGATTCCCCATGTCATATGTCACTACCATAGGTACAAAATCACAATTATTGACATCAAAGTTTATTGCAGTGGAAGTTTCATCTAAAGAAGATAATCTGTACGTACAGTCACAAATATTCTGTGAGCTGCGTCTGTTTTCATTAAGAACTATTGAGTTATCAGACCACTCTTCAAGTTTTTCTGTAAATAGTTTGGGCTTTGCATCATGCCATTCAAAGATTGCTTGATCAGGGTCGCCAACTAATACAACCTCCTTTAGGCCATTTTCAATGAGGTTATCTATTATCCTCATCTGGATTTCTGAGGTATCCTGAGCCTCATCGACCATGAGCATTGGAAATCTATCGATGAGAGCTTTTGAAATATTAGGATAGGTTTCTAAAATCTTCATTCCAAAATAATTCGCATCATCCTGGTTTGCATATCCTGCCCCTATCAGTCTGGATTTGGACACAATTATGTTCTGATTGTTAGTCCAGTTTCTTGGCATGATTGGTTTGTATAATGCGTAAAGATCACCATTCATATCATAGCTCAAGTTATCGAAGAACCTTTCTGAAAAGAATCTTCCCGTCCAAGGGCCGTGGGGTTCACCAACCAATACAGGCCTTGAGTTGCAACCCATAACTAAATGTCCGAACGGGAGAAAAATAAACTTATTTATGAAGCTGTCAATCGTACCCAAGAAATGCGGATAGGGAATCGGTTTTTGAATTCCGAAGTGTTCTGTAATTTGTTTTTCGATTTCCTGCCAGGCAGCATTTGTGAACGAGATGGTTGCAATGCCTTGATATCCAAGTTTCCAGTTTTCCATTTTATGGGCTAACCTGGCAGCTACCGAATATGTTTTTCCGCTACCAGGACAGGCTCTCACAACAAACTTGCCCTCTTTTTCGAACACAATTTTTCGTTGTGTATCAGACAGGGTATCAAACATCTTATTCGCCTTTTACTACCCATTTAATGCCGGTTTTAATGTAACTTGGAACGGTGAAATTTTCTCTTACGTCAGATTCGTCATTTAATTTTATTGCAAGCCTGTGCGCCAATTCAGACTTGGCTTTATTTGAGACGATTTTCTCTATGAAATTTTTTGCGTGATCTTCTATCGAATCACCAGTATCAATCCTTTCGGCAGCTATAGGATGCATTTCCGAAAAAATTTGCAGCAATATTTCTCTGTTATTGCCGGCCGTAAACAATTCGTACTCAAACGTTTGTTCAGCTAATTCCACCTTCAATAAATTCTTCTCCAAATCCTTTGCTTTCTTAGCTCTTGAAGAAACCTCGCCACCGTTATGTCTGTCATCGTCTGTTAATATTACGCATCTGCAATTTAGTCTTGAATTGGGATCATCAGCATTAAATAACTTGCCGAAATGCTCGAATGCCACTCCATTAAGATTAACCAGTTCAATTCCCTTCTTTTCGATATTGTATTCATCACCGATTATTTTAGAAAAAACAGGGATCAATAATGCTTCAGAAATACCTTCAACCAGAATTACTCCATTTGCAAAGAGTAATTGCGATTTTGTGACATCCAGAAATTTCTGCAAATATTTCTTGTTGCTCTCGTTCAGATCCGACCTCTTTATTGAAAATGACTGAATTTTATTCTCTTGGTTTTGAAGAACAATCAGGGAGTTTAAGTCAGCCTTAGCTGTGATAGTGGGCGAATGGGATGAAATGAAAATTTGAAAACCAATTTTATTCAGCTTGTTAAGATAATTGAAGAATATATCCTGAAGCTGCGGGTGGAGGTGAGCTTCCGGTTCTTCTATCAGAAGAGCAATATACGTTTCCTCAATCAATTCTTTTTTTCTTTTTAAATCACCCAACACTGTCGCGGTGTAGATCAGATTATTATACCCAAGACCATTCTGACGTAGATCAAAATATCTCTGATCATCTCCATCCTTGATAGCCTCATTATCATAAACGGGCATTTGAATTCTCAGACTATCGACAATTCTCCTAAATTCAAATGGGAGAAAATCAATTGTTACATTTTGTTCCTTTCCATTTATTGAGGTCTCATTGAGGTGCTCATTAATCTTCTCTCTTCCCTGATCAATCAACGTACTCCATTCTTTGTCGTCACCTAGCGCTTTCCGAACTTTTCCTGCTAAGCTTTCCTTCTTTTTCTCGTCAGTTTCAATATTAGAGTACAGCTCACCTAACCTATTACCCCTAACAGGTCTTAGGTATTGTACTGCGTCTCTTAGTGCACCCAAATGAACGAAATAGAATAGATCGAGCAAGTCAGGGGTTATAGATTGTCCTTCCTTCTCACCACCCCACACCTTGTATCTTACCCTCCTAATCCCCTTTTTTTCGTCGATGTAATATCTAAAATGTAGTTCTAATTCCTGCTTGCCGTCTTTCTTTTCAGATAACAAATCATTAAAAATACCAGCTTCAACACGGTCTTGTATCTCAAAGTATAAATCGAACTCGATGTCTCCTAAGCCGGCACTAGGATTTGTTTTATCTATATGGAAATCACTTTCTGAAACGTAGATATCTCGCCATTGTTTCCCATAGCTAAAACATATTCTTAAGGCATCTATTACGGCTGTCTTTCCTGAATTGTTTTCACCGATAAAGATATTTACGCCTTCATTGATATAAAGCGTCAAATCCCTTATGCATCTGAAGTTTTTAATTGATAATCCTTTAAGAAACATAATATTAAGTCCTTTCTACAAAATCAACGCTCTTTCATTTCTCACTCTCTTTTGGTGAATGGGCTACGCGCGGGTCAGCTGGTGGTGGATCGAGTTTGGTTTGGTATGACTTTCCGGTCCGCATTGCCTCGGCTGTATCATTATGAACAATTAATAATAATACCATATTTTCCTAAAAAAGTGATTCGTTACCATCCATCCTCTCTGGACTCATGGTGCCAATATTTTTTCGAAATAGTAACCCAGCATCATTGTGAGCATCAAGTCTCACTTTTACGAATTCATCTGTTTGCAACTCCGGTGGGGGCGCTGTAGTAGTTGTAACAATGTACTGAAAGGGTGCTTGATCTGATCCGCCGCAGCGAGAATGCAAATTTGCCGCAAACCATAGAAAACTGTGATAAACTCGTACACCTAAGTCAGCTTCACGAGGACTATCATGGATCAGGAATCTCGGATGGAAACCCTTACCGCAAATCCCGAGGATAATGGCACTCATATCTACCAATAAAATCGATAGTGTATCAATGGCTTCTCCTGCCAGGCTATTCTCGCGCGTAATCTTGAACATTATCTTACCGCGCTCACGCGTGACCATGCCACTGTAATCCTTGGATAGCGCTTCCTTGACGGCACCATCGAACACTCGACACAACTCTTCAAAGTGTTCGCTATGCGAGCTAAGCATCTCTTCCAATCGTGTTTCAACTTGTTCCTTTTCTTGATTCAATGAATTCAGTTTATCTTGAAGGTCAAGTAGGTTCGCATGCTTTCGCACTCCATTCAATATCTCTGTCCATGATTGCAATTCCTTTAGCGTTTCCAATATCTCCTGCTCTTGTTGCAAAATCAATCCCAGTCGATCATGTAACCCCCTTCTTCCCTCTAATAGACCTTGACGTTGTTGTCGTAATTTATCTACCTCATTTTCTAGTTGAGTAATGTCGTCTTTAAATTGCGAAATCGCCTTCTCTCGCTTAGTCATATCCTCTTTCGCATGCTTGACATCCACAATTTCGGAAAAGCTGATTAAGTTTAATCTATCGCGTATGTAATGGCAGTCCTTAAGTAATACCTGACCATATCTGCAAATTTCTATATCAAATTTTTCTAATTCTTTATGTTCAAGCCGTGTGTCCGTAAAGTCTGTCTCAAGCTCATTTAACCCTGCTTGGGTAGTCTCCAAGAAACTGATCAGCACAGTCAGTTCCTTTTCATATGCCTGAATTTCTGCTGAGATATCTGATATTTGCTCGTCGAAAGTTATAATCTTATCCTTTAATTCATCGCCTTCCTTTTTCAGACGTTCTTGTTCAATCCTAATTCTATTTGGCAAGCTGAATAGGCCATTTTGCTCCAAGTGAACATCTTCAACGTGATCGATACCAAGAAGACTCTTGAGCTTTTTGTTACAACGTCGACACCAGTATTGGGGTTCCTTTTGACATTCGGCAATATTCCCCCCTGTTTCGGAAATTTCTTTCTGCACTTCTGTCAAACGTTTTGATAGATTAATTTCTTCTCCTGCCAATAGACCGAGAACTGCACGCATAACAAAGTGGCCATCAACTTTGGGTTTCTCGAACGCTGGGGTTTCAGATTCACTCCGAGGCGATCGCCATTGCCAAGTACTCTGAAAACGTGCTTCTTGATCACGAGCACACCACGCAAGAAGATGTTCCCACTTAATTGCAAGTCTTGATCCAGCCACCATTTTCCTGACTAAGTCACGCAGCATTGCATCTTCCAACATATCTCTAAATTTATGATAGGACTCAAAGCTGGGACGATTATCTATCAACTTTTCAATAGCCATATTTTGTGCTGCATAGGAAAACTTAGCGTTCCCAATTGGACGAGCAACTGCCCATTGTTCACCTTGGACATGAACTTCAGCAGCAACGTAGCCTTGAGCAAATTCCGACCTAATTCTTTCGCGAGAACTCTTTGTGCCAAATGTAGGTTCACCCAAACAATAACGTAGTAGCCTACAAAAGCTTGTCTTCCCGACACCGTGTCCGGCAACAACAGTCAAATCTTGATCTCCTTTCTCTTCATCTACGCCCCATATAATATTGAGTCCACGGTGAAGGGATATTTCTCGGATTGTCTGAAGGGGATTTATTGAAGCAAAAAGAACGACTCGACTCACCCACAAACCTGGGTCTGTTTGTTTAAGAGATAATTTGAGAAGGCTATCTGATGTCATTATCAATCCTCCCGATTATATAGACATGGCTTGATCCCGTGAGATTTCTCGATTAATCTCCTCAAACACATTATTGGGTATTCTCGCTCTGGCATGTGTGTCGGCCCGAGCAACAATCAATTCTTCAGCTGCTCTGAGCGCGAAGGGAACAATAGCATCTAAACCATGAGGAAGTTTATTTCGGGTATTCATATAGTTTGGGCCTTCCGACAAGCGTTGAGCCCCTTGGCGATCAGCAATCCTTATGGCCCCGACCATTTCTAAATAATCTCTAATTTGTTTCCAACCCATTAGCTGTCCTTTGGACAGAAACAACAACTGTGTTACTTTTGAGGCTACTATCCTAAATTTTGAATTTTCGGTATTTGTGAGCAATACCTCACAGTGATCCGGATGGGTAGCAAGATAAAGGGCATCAAGGTACATCCCGTTGGGCATGTCTGAAGCAGTCCTCACAAGTTCGAGTGTTGCCGCACAAAGAACTCTTTGAGTTTCAGTCCGCGGGAATGAGGGGTCAATTATGACAGCTTCCATAATTTCTTCGCTTGGCAGATGGGCGACGCGCGGGTCGGCTGGTAGTGGATCGATGCGGGTTTGGTATGGTTTTCCGATTCGTATTGCCTCGGCCAGATCATCGTAGATTTCGAGGATCAAGCGCTTGGTGCGGTATTCTCCAAATCTGTCCTCATCCTTATCCCTTAGAATTCGATAACTATCCAGAATAAAGGCTACATGATCTATAGAAAAACCATAGACATAAAAGAACAAAGCATCCAATTCAGCCCGGATCTGCTGCCGTCGGATTTCGTCCCACGTAAAAGGATTTCCATTATACCCACATTCCGCTGCAAAACCTTCCAACTGCCAAGATGTATAAAACAGTTCTAGAGCCCTTGGTAGGATGAACGATTGGTGGCTATGTATAACTCCCATAGATGGAGCGGCAAGTTGTAAGAGGATGGATTTTATAAAATTTGCACCGAAAAATTTCTGCCGTACCACATAATCAAAAGGAAAGGCGTTCATCATGGTGACAAATAACAGGGATTTTTTTGCTCTATCTGACTCCGATGGGCCCTCCAAGACAATATTCGGCGCTTTATAGTTGAAAGCCACGCCAGCACAAATGCAGGCTACACTTGTCCGAAAATTGGAGATAACATTCGTTGTGTCTCTAAAAGTAATGGCCCAACTGCTTCTTAAGTGTCTCGCTTCTCTGTCAGAAGCTGCGTTCTCATCAGAAATCCAGTATCTTGGGGTAATGTGATAGGCTGGATTACCTTTTTGTTCTTCTGTAGGATTATGTGTTCCCGCTTTTATGCCAAAGCGTTTTTCCCTGGGTATACCCTCAAAAGAGGCAAATCGGTGATCAAACTGCTGAATGAATTTGCCCTCGTAGAGTGGAATGAAAGTATGTTCCCCCTTTTTCATCCGCAAAAACTCGTCCAGTTCAAATCCTTCCGAGGATAATTCTTCAAAATCCCTGAGTTTGTCTGCCTCGGCAGCCATGTGAAGACCCGTTGTATAATGCACCCCCCATTCTGAACTATCATCATTTAGGACAGGAAAGCGATCATAGACAGCCATGACACAGGTCTTATGCCGACTACTTTCAAATGCGGGGACCGTTTTCGTGATGGGATTAAGATGGATAGCTTCATCGCGTGAAATGGTAAATGTTTTCGATACGTCCTTAATCTCCGCTGGGTCGTCAAGATAATAACCGAGAAATATGTTTTGCTTTTGACGGCCTTTTTTCATGGTCAGCAAGGTAAAGCGTTCATGATAGCCAATGTCGGGAAACCATCCTTTCCAGTTTCTGAAATCAAACGCGGATTCAATTCGATCATGTTCAATAAGATATGAGGAAAATTTAGCCCACGTCGGTGACAACATCATACCCGTTTTAATTACAAGACCTGCAGCACCACTACGATCAATGATGCAATCTGATATTTCCACAAATAGAGGATAAAGATTTAGCTCACCAACTGAAGATAGTGGAAATAGACCGCTGGATTTTAGGAAGTGCGCATAAGAAACATCATATCTTTTTTGATTTAACCATTGATCAAATAGTTCAGGATCTGATGAAGAAAGTTCAAGAATCATTCTCCTTCTGCGATCACTTCTTTTCTCCTCCGATATCTCGGGCATACTTGCAAAAAATTCTCTTTCGAGGGTTGTGATTTTTTCCCACGGTGGATTTCCCAGCACCACATCAAAGCCACCACTCCAGTGAAGCTGCTCACTCTCAAGCTCTTCATTTCTGTCTGGAATATGAAAAACATCAGGAAAAGCAAGATGCCAATGAAAATACTGGTATTGATCGGAAAGCCGCCTGATCTCTTCTTTCATCCATTCGGGAATAGAATTTGGTTCTTTTTCTATCCTGCGAAAGATTTCTTCGGTTATCGGATATGGCAGATTTGGCTCTTTCTTCTTTTTCCAAACGAATGCGGCACACCAGGCATCAGCCAGCAATTTGGAAGATTTATAGTCTTGAGATTTGACGATTTTTTCATATTGTGCATGCCGCTCAGATATGCCGTGAATCGTGCTATCATCAACCGCGTTAAGTTGCTCTATATCGGCGGCATATTCAGCCATCTGATTCCATGGTTTTTGATCTTCACGGACACTCCAGAGGGATGTTTGCCCCTTTCGCTCATCCCTGTTTATTTTCCGGTACTTCGTGCAAAATTCCTTTTCGTCTCCTTCAATCGGCTTGAAAACATCATCAGGAATACCTTTTTTTAAGAGGGCGGGCGTCGTTCCCAAAAGACTGTTGCCGCACTGGATATGATGATCAAGGAACGATAGAGGCTTGCCCGGTTCCAAGGACTCCATCCACAGGCTGACCTTGCATAATTCCACGGCCATGGGATTGATATCAACCCCATAGAGGCAACGGCCGATAACGTCACGCAGGGCATGACGAACAGCTTCCGGAGCCGGTTCTTCGTCCCCCGTTCTCACCGCGGCAAGACGTCTGGCAATACGGTGGGCGGCGGCCACGAGGAAATGCCCGCTCCCCGTCGCGGGATCGCATACCTTGAGATTCAGAATGGCCTGCTCCGGATCATCTTTTTTTGCCGCTTCGTCCAGAACAGGATCAAGGGCACTGTCCAGAAGACAATTTATGAGGCTGGAGGGTGTATAATAACTGCCTGTGCTTTTTCTCTCATGGCCGGCAGCTATCTTGAGATCGAATGTTCCGCTTTCAATGCTGAGATCCGGATGCATTTCCAGTAGCGATTCATAAATGCTCCCCAGTTCTTCGGAACCCAGGTTCTTGTAGTCCACGGGTCTGCGCACACCGTTATCAACTATAAATACAAGGTGGCGAACCGCTTCCAATAAATCAAGGTTTGAAATGTCGCAGTCTATAAGATCAGCAATCGCATCACGTGACCATAGCAGACTTCCCAGCGCCGGGAGGCCAAGTTCGGGACATCCGTTTTTGTCGCCCAGTTTTTCGAATACGAGGAGAAGCATCCTTCCGAGATCGGCATGCTTTGTGCCCCGTTTGCGTTCCGCCATCTGACGCAAACGTGATGTAGAATAATAACTGACATAACGTTCCTTTGCATCGGCATTTGCCTTAGGATCCAAAAGGAGCTCACGATCCTCGGCTACAAAGAGAAACAACATCCGATAAATGAAACGCAGGAGTTGACGGTAATAATCCTGTTTGTCAAGCTCGCCGGAACGCAATTTATCTTTCAGAATACGATTGCCCGGGCAAGAAAGGAACCCGTGACCGAGAGCTTTTATTGCATTTTCTACACCGCTGTGGAGAGTATCCAGTGCACGCGCACCTCGATCCTGGGCATGCTGACACCATTTTTCAAGCCGGCATTGCTCGGGACGTTCGCTTTCAACACGCGACTGGTGACATACCAGCCACAAGACAGCAAAATCAGCATATACCTCCCCGTCCATTATTGTTTCAAGATCGAATTCAACATAGGCCTGTCGGGTCAAGCTGACATTATCGCGGAGTATCCGCAGCAACAATCCGTTGGAAAGAAAAGCCCACAGGTGGTCATCCGATCTGTTCAGAAATTCCTGTCCAAGGCTGTGCGGACTCGTACGGGCAGCTCCAATCGCGCCGGGTGTCCGCCGATCCAGGTCCAGTCGGCAACCGACCAGATGAATGGGGGTGTTTTGCCATGTATGTGAGATGGGATAGCTTTTCCCTTCAATATTTAGCGCCTTCGTTGTTTGAAGTCTGCCGTAGCCGAGCTCCTGAAAAAGAGGCAGGAGCCACCGTTCCCGTGTTTCCGTTGTGCCGGTATCTGTTTCAGACAATTTTTCCAGGGCATTTTTAAATGATTTCCATGCGCCTGTTAAACGGTTCCATGACCGGTTGATCGCTTCGTTCAGTTTTTCACCGGGATAGAGATGATAGTCAGCCGGTTTCAAACCTTCAATATCGCCGTCACCATCGGCAATTCGCTGGAGGAGATCGGCCGGAAGCAAACCGCCTTCGGTTCGTATGGTAGTGAACAGATTTACGCGGCGAGTCTGCATGTCAGGCACCCTCCGGACTTGGCAGATAGACATACAAGCCCAAAATGTCGGGCGGCAATTTGGGCTCTATGCGATGCCTTACATTCTTAATGCGGGATGCTCGACGTACACGACGGTGCGCGTTGAGCAATTCTTCTCCACGAATTTTCGCGATTTCATCTAAATGCGGTCTCAGCTCGTCGAAATTGTCAAGAATCCGCTGCAACTGGTGCCGGGCCACATCCGGTTGGATATTAATGTCCGGTTTTGCTCCCAGAAGGTTCTCCACCTCATTGCCTGGAAGCCATTCGGCATTATTCGGAGCGCCTGCGAATGCAATCGTTTGACAATCTTCTGCCAAAAGTGTTTTTTCTTTTTCGTTATAGGCGGTGACAATGTGATAACGAAAACGAACCAGCATAACAGTAGTGCGCCGCTTGACCAGGTCTGTGCGAATCACCCCTGCTCTCTGGGCAACACAGTTCGAAAGCGGGTCGAGGGCAGTATCCATAACATAGGATGCTGCCGCTTCAACAATCGGATGTGTTCTATTAAGATAGAGAATGTCATCATGTACCGGCAATTCAAAACGGGCCTTGAATTTGACCGGACATGGGAGAACGTCACGCAAGCCTGGTGGTGTTTCCGTAAGATCAAATTCATATACGCCGTTGTTTTGCTGTTTGACAACGGCACCATGTGCCTCAAGTACCTGCCGCAGAAATGATGAGACATTTACACCGGATCCTATAGCTTCTCGCACGGCTTCAAGCTCTTTGGCAACTTCTTCCACTTTAATGGTTCGCTGGGCAAACATAGAATGAGATCGTTTCTCGCGTTCGGAGACGTTTTCCCACTCCTTGTAAAGTTCTTCCTTTTGGGGTTTGAAAAGGTCTTCAAACAGAAACAACTGCTCCTGAGTAACCTGTCTTTGTTTTTCCCGAAGGAGCAGTCCTTCAAAGATTGCTTCGATGACCTGATTGGTATCGACTGGCACTGGCACCGATATACCGGTGGAACTGCGAATTTTCTTGTGTTTCTTAATCAATACCTCAAGAACAATGCCGTCGATTTGATTATCAGTGCCATAATAAGTAACAACCCGGACCTCTTTGCTTCCCTGCCCGAAACGATCCACGCGCCCCTCGCGCTGTTCATGGCGTGTCGGATTCCATGTAAGATCATAATGAAACACTGAATCAAATTTCTTCTGAAGATTAATGCCTTCACTCAGGCAATCTGTGCAGACGAGGACACGTTTTTTTGATTCACCAAGTTTCGCAACACGCAGTTCACGCTCCTTAGGCGGCAGCTTTCCCGTAACCGCGATTACCTCGACGCCACTCAGGCTCTTTCGCAGTTCATTGGCCACGTATTCCGCAGTCGCTATAAAACGACAGAAGACAATGGGGTGAAAGCCGTCTTTGAGAAGTTCTTTGATAATACCAGTTGCCTTTTTCAGTTTTTCATCTTTATTGCCTCTCAATTTCTCAGCTTGTCTTGCCATATCGAGAAGGCGGCTTCTTTCTCTTTTTTCATCCGGAGAAAATTCTGAAACATCGGCCCCGGGCGCTATGTCCATCATTTCGGCTTCTTCGTCCCCATCCATATCCAAAACGGTTCGACGACCGATTTCATCAACATCCTCTATCGCGTCGGCATCTGCTGTCGAAGCTCGACTTCTGAGGGTAGCCACGGCCGCATCCGGGCTGGAAGCCAGACTTCTCAACAATGCCAGGGCAGACCACCATCGCACCCTTTGATGTATTCTGCTTTTGTCCGACGTGCTCACCATCTCGCGGGCATAATTCAATGCCCTATCGAACAGTTTTTTGTACTCGGGGGAAAGCGTATAGGTTTCTTCTCGTTCTTTCCGCGTTGGGAAGGTTGTCTCCTCCATATAATCTTCGATGTCCTTGCGCCTTCTCTGAACGAAATACTGTGACAAATTTCGCCGTACACTTTCATGTTCCTTACCGGTAAGGTCTTCCGGAAGGTTACTGAAATCTGAATTCAGGAAAGATAAAAGGTGTCGGAAGGCATCATCCTTGCCCGTATGGGGTGTTGCCGTAACGAGTATCAGATGACGATCCGGTTTCTCAGAAATACTTTTGAGCAACTGATACCGCTGGTGACGCCCGCCTCTATTAACGTCTGCAAAGGTACAGGTATGGGCCTCATCAACAATAATCAGATCAGGGCAGGTGCGAATGAATTCATCCCGTCTGCGATCTGATTTGATGTAGTCCGTGGACACGATGACGTGGGGATAAACTTCAAAGATGGATTGGTTGATGCCGCAGTTCCGCTCCAGGCGCCGGGCCGTACTGGATAAAACCAATTCGGCGTTGATATGAAACTTGTCTTTCATTTCTTTCTGCCATTGTTCGGCAAGGTGAGGTGGACAGAGTACTCCAATGCGCTGAATTTCTCCGCGATCAAGAAGTTCGCGGGCAAGCAGACAGGCTTCTATCGTTTTTCCGACGCCCACGTCATCCGCGATCAGCATCTTTACAGGATCTAATCGCAAAGCCATCAACAGCGGTACCAATTGGTAGGGGCGAGGTTCAACTGCCAGTTGTGCGAATGAACGAAAAGGTCCGGCGCTTGCGCGGAATCCCAGACGCACCGCGTCACGGAGCATACGACAGGAACGATGGTCACCTATCTGGGCCGGATCGGGCAGATCAAATTGCGCGGGCTTAACCGTTTCCAGAGGTAGATAAATTCCTGCAATTTCGTCATCCGTGCCTCCAAGGGGCCTGAGAACGAGCAAGTTATCCTTTGATTCAGGAAGTACCACCCATTCCCGCCCTCGCGCTTCAACTAATGAACCTACCGCAAAATCCATAACTTCTCCCGGAGATTGTCTTTTTTGTTTATCCTAATGCGTCTTTACTGTTCCAAAAACATGGGGAAACTTTTCGATAATTATTTCCCAGTCATCCTTATGACCAAAGCGTATAACAGTATAGCCCAGATCTTCAAAACAGTCTGTTTGCTGATCATCACGCTTTGCACGATCCGGATAATCATGTATTGGTCCATCAATATAGATGACGGCCAAATCATTTGCATAGAAGTAATCCGGCCGTGATTTGCATTCCTCGAAAAATACCTGCGCTTTGGACGGCAAATTGAGATCGCGTTCGTCCAGAAAACTCAGCCACTTTTTTTCGAGACTTGATCCTGCCTGATTCATCAATCTTTTGAGGTGTTCAGCCCGTGGTAATTCAGTGGGCGATACGACAACTTTTGATTTTGAATAATCAAGAAGCAGATCACGAATTGATTTGCGATCAAGAAGGCGGTGGTCTCTCTGGTTGCTGTAAGTCATCAGACAGTCATAGCAAGCTGCTTCGCAATCTTCGTTGGATCTTGGCGCGCGCCCCATATCCTGCCCGGTTACAGGGTCAAAATGACATATTTCCATCGCATCTTTTGCGACATACGCGAATGCTTCCGGATCAGAAATCAGTTGCCTTAATACACCGGCGCCACCTTCCGCCGCTTCATAAATAAGAATCACCTTTCTTTCTTTCATACTGGGCAACGGTTCGGCCGCCAGTTCATTATCCTCTAATTGATATGCGGTCTGAATAGCCTGTTTCAGCGCAGCCTGGAGTGATGCCATTTGCGTATCGTTTAAAGGCTTTTCCGGTTTGAAAATAAGGCAATTCCTGTGGTCTTCAACGAATGGTATAACACGTTCTGTTTTTGTGCTCATCGGATCGCTTTCATCGTCTTCCGCGGCCTGTTCATTCCTTGCCCAGTATCCTCGTTCCGTATCGAGAACAAAACCTAATTGATTCACATTCCTCCGGCGCGCCCATCCCAAATTGATACGCCAGAGTGTCGCTGCATGACCATACGTCAATGTGGCAAGCAATTCACCGTCGGATTGTTTAAGAAAGGCTGTTCTGAAGGAAGGCCTGCCTCCGTGAACGGCAAACCGAACGCCCGTTTTGATTTCATAACCCAGCCTGATTCGCTCTTCCTCGTCACAACTGATCCTGTCCCTTCGTTTCGTTGATACGTTCTGAAGGCGAAAAAGCTGCCGTAAAGATGATTCTAATGGGTGTTTACAATAATCACAGAGATCTAAACCCGGGTCACCATCTGAAATCGGGTGCAGATAACCGCAGTTAGGGCAGAGTTTCGCTGTGGTAGTGAGGACATCGTCATCACCAACAGGCATAATAACTTTATTAATAATATAACGGGAACCTTCATGATAAATGATGCTCCGTGGTCCGAATTCAGAAATTGCCAGGAATCGAGGGCGGGAAAGGAAATCATCCCGTCGTCTAAGACGTCCCGGGATATATGCTGAAAGAGGAAGCCTGGGAAAATTATATCCCGGGAGAAATCCCTCACTGGCAAAATAGCGATAGCTATAGAAATCTGACTGAATCACACTGCGCGCTTCGAGTAGTAAATCCAGCTGGGCTTCCGCCTCCCGGCGCAGCCGCTTGGCTTGCTTTTTATCATCTATGCTTCGGGATGCATCACTGATAATTTTATGCTGAGTCTCTCTCTGTTTTGCAGCAGACCGATAAAGGGAACGCCAGCGCTCGCAGGACTGCTCAAAGCTCAGGAGAACTTTATTCAAAGTATCTTCCAACCATCCCTCACTATGCCAGTCCGCTATAGATAGATCATTTTCTATACTTTTCAAGACACGCGTGGAGTTTCCTATGGCTGTTTTCCTGGCCCGTTCATTCAAGAAACTGTCATGCACTGACTCGCTCAGTGCGAGAGTGGGATTTCCCCCTTCAACATTAAGTACGTCTTTCAGGGAGTTCCCCAAAGATTGCCCTGTTGCTGATAACCACACTGCATGAATATGGGATTTTATGAGATCTTCATTGCCGAGTTCGAGTTTCGGAGGCGCAACAGCACCCGCCACCATCCGGTCAGGACGTTTGAAGAAGTATTGGTCATGGGGGCTGCCGGTTGAACAGTAGGCAAAAACCAGGGCCGGCTGACCGCTCCTTCCGGCACGGCCGCTTCTCTGTGCATAATTGGCAGGTGTCGGAGGAACGTTTCTCATATTCACTACATTCAAGGTCGCTATGTCTATGCCTAATTCCATTGTCGGTGAACAGTAGAGGATGGGTAATCGCCCCTCCCGAAAAGCATCTTCCCGCTCTTGTCTGAGTTCGCCGGGTACCTGCGCAGTGTGTTCTCTTGCTTCTATCCCCTTTCCTTCTGCCGCAATATCTTTATAGAATGAAACGAAGAAAGGATTAGGTCTTCCGCCTTCTTTGGATTCGGTATGAACACGAAGCACATCGTGGAATGGCTTTGTTCCATCACCTGCGATCCAGTGCATTGCGGCTGCGGGGAGTTGATATCCTGGAACCTGATCTTCGTTCTTCGCAGGCATTACCTCCTCTACGAGCCCTGCTACTTTCAGAGATTCAAGTAATTGCCTGATAATTTCCTCAGTGATTTTAAGGTCAAGTTTCTCTGTATAATCAGGAAATGTTGTTACGCGACGAAGATATTGTCCAAAAAGGCTTCGAGGGGATAAAAAGAAATGACCCCCATAATCTTTCTTTTCCTTTTTCCGTGGGAAGAGTATCGATGCTTCCATCAATCGTTCATTTTCATCGATGGCCCAAGGTGGAATGAGCCGCTGATTGCTCTGCTGTTTCACTCTTTCCTGAAAATTGGGATCGAGATAGTCCACCTTGATTGCCAGTTCTCTTCTCATCAGATCAAGAAGTACTTTACACACATTAAATCGTGTTTCCGGTTTAGCTTCGAGGAGTGTAGAATGACAACCTTGCCATTCATCTTCGGCTTCACAAAGTTCTTTAAGGGAATCGTATCCAATTTCCAGAAGACCGCATTGTTCCAGGTTTGGTGATACGACACGCCATCCTCGTCTCAGGTCATGATATAACCGGTAGCAGACAACATTTCGTAATGCCTTCTTTGTTTCCTCTAATGCGCGAAACTTAATAGTGGCATCGGATGTATATAGGCCCAATGGCAGATCCAGTGAGTCAAAGACTTTCTGGCCAAGTTCATCGTGACGCAATCCTGCGGGTCCCGCATTAAGTGCGGCTTCGTAAAGTGCGGAACGAAGGAGGCCTATTTCTACAAAATCATTGAAGTGTCCAGCCTGTAAAGACGCATCCTGTCGGTTGTCTGTAAAACTGAGTAATTTCCGCGCTTCTTTCTTAAGGCTCTCTTCCTTTTTAAGATGTCGGATTGCGGCAAGGCTGAGGATAGTGGTAGCAGTGCTTCTACCTTCCGTTCCCAGTGATGTTAGTTTGCCGAAATCAGATGCCTGCCGCGCCCCATAAGAAACACCGCAGTTTGGGCAAAACCGGAAAGGCGATTTAAAATAGTGATAGAGATTTCCGTCTGCTGATTCACAGCCATCGGCCTTTATACGTACACGTTCAGGAAGATTTTTCTTGTAATTCTTTCTTATCCTTAACCCCGTCTCATCAAGCCAGTCGGTAGGTAAAATTTCAATGATTTCTTCCATGCTATCCGGCCATGGTTTTTCTGAATTGTAATAGAGGTATCCGGGTTCACTATTGTCATCATGATAGCGGTCGGAGATTTCTCGTTGTGTGAAAATGCTTTGATTTGTGTCGGGATCTCGCTCAACGCGGACACAGTAATATTCCTGCCCGCATTCTCTGCAAAAAACTACCGGCAGCAGAACTCGTGATCGGTCTCCCGGAACAAACTGTTGGCCAAATACTGTAATAAACCTGGAATCTTCCGGTTCGATTGATGTGTAAACATTATCCCCACGGCTGATGAACTGGTGCAACCGAAATGCGAAGACAGGAAAACGAGTATCTGGGTCTTCGCACCGATAACCTGCAAGTAATCCTTCCTGAATTGCCTCCCTGCAGCGCTCTTCAGGTACGTTTATCAATTCACTTAATTGTTTTGCTGTGCCTTCATCTCCTGTTATGCTTCGGGGAATTGTTCTAATCAGTCTGCCAGACTGTGTTTCGGTAGTAATACCAAAGGTATTTTCAATCCATATGGATAAAGGATCTGTTATAAATTCGGAATAATCCGTCGGCGGATGTTTATCCGGATCAGCCACACGTTCTTTTAACCTATCTAAGAATGAAGTATCTGACAAATCAATGGCTTTAGTTGCCCTTCTTAACGTTTCTCCAATCACCATTTCAGGCTCGACAACATCTCCAAAGAGCTTTGTGGCAACATCCGCAATTTCTTTTCTTTGTTCCTTGTATGTTCCAGGTCCTGCCAGAGTCGCCGAAGTCCCTACATGCTGCAAGTTTTCTGCATTACACGCATCCCTTAATCTCCGGACCAGCATTGCCACATCCGCACCCTGTCGCCCCCGGTATGTATGTAATTCGTCGAGCACGAGAAAGCGGAGGCCCTGTGCTGCCGTAATAATATTTTTTTCATAGGGTCTTGTCAGAATTAGTTCCAGCATCACATAATTTGTGAGAAGAACATCCGGCGGGTTTGCTATAAGAGACTGCCTCTCTTCATCCTTTTCCTGGCCGGTATATCTGGCAAAACGAACCGGCTCTGCGCCCTTGGGGTAGCCATAACATAGAAATTTTTCGAGCTCCCCCATCTGGCTGTTACACAAGGCGTTCATAGGGTAAACAATTATCGCCTTGATTCCGTTTCCGGAACCTGCACGAAGCACGTAATCAACAATGGGTACTATATAGGCAAGACTTTTCCCTGAACCGGTGCCGGTAGTGAGAACATAGTTCTTTCCAGTTTTTGCGGCGTTAATGGCATCTGCTTGATGCTGGTGAAGTAGTAGAGATTGCCCTTCATCGTCTGGGCTTTCTTTTATTCTAAATATTCGTCTGCATTCTTCGTTTAAAACACCCCCTTGAACAAGCTCGTCTATCCATTTGCCTGGCTTAAATGAAGGATTTAACTGGATGAGAGGATCAGGCCAGAGGAGACCTCTTGTAAATTCATCTTCAACACGATCTCGAATCTTTGAATCTTTGATCAGGATAAAGCTTTGAATATAATCCGAGTAATCTTTAATCAATCGGTCCCGTAAACCGAAGATGTTCATAGAATTTCCTCCCGACAAATAGATTGCTAAAGCCGGATTTGGCAAACAATAAATTCACAAAAAACCCCGCCTCTATTTAAGAGCAACGGGGTTTTTATGATTATCTGCCATCTTTCGGACCTTTTTGTGTTAGAAAGAAAAGATCGTTTGTTGTTTAATGCATGATACCTACTGTTATTTCGTTAAAGCTTCTGTATAGTTAACAAAAAAGGCTTAAATGTCAAGGAAATTTAGAACATTAACGGGTGCTCCTTATCTGTGGATACCTTCACATCAATGAAATTGTTTTTCACATTCAATAAACCTGAGGCATTGTAGGTGGCGCCAATAATCGGCGCATTTCATTTTTTCTCCGATCACTCCTGCGCAGTACGGGTTGAAATCTGCTACAAAATCGCATCGGCCTTACTTACTGACTTCAATAAATAATCGACAAGTAGCTGATATGTTCGATATCATCGATAAATAGATTAAACAGAGAAAAGATAATTTTGAAAACCCCAACATCTTGTGCCTGAAATGTCAGTGCAGAAATTCAAGACAGTGCTATAACAAGGACGAAAAAATCGGCTTCTGAAATTTTAAGATATTCGTTTACTGTATGTAACAAAATTATAAAATAACTCATTACAAACAGCTTGCTGTACGTAACAAACAATAATTGACTGGTAATTTGTTAGCGGTCATTATCTGTCTGTTTTTCCTTGACAAAATTATGCTATGCAAGTAATTCTTCTCTGATAACGATATACGCCTTAAAAAAACCATTCTATCACCAAAGGAGGCATTTCCCCCATGGCCCTTACAAAAGCAGAGATAATTAAATCAATCCAAGACCAGCTTGGTTTTCCTCAGAACAAATCCGCAGACATATTCGAATCCTTTTTGGAAATAATGAAACAATCACTTGTGAATGGTGAGGATGTCATGATCAGCGGATTCGGGAAGTTCTGCATCAATGAAAAGAACGCCCGGAAAGGAAGAAATCCGCAAACAGGAGAAAGCATCATATTGGAACCAAGAAGAGTTGTTACTTTCAGGTGCTCTTCGAGGCTAAAGGATAAAATCAACAATTGATGGACACATAATATCCAAGGTAATCCTGATAAAGGAAAAGTGATGAAGAGAATTGCATCATTCCTCATAGCTTTGGCAATAATCTGCTTGATCGTAAGTCTCTCCTATGCCACCGATAAAGGAAACACCAGATTCCAGTCATTCAGCAAGGTAAAGAAGGTCCTCTTAAGACAAGTTTACTCAGACCATCTCACAACGTTTTACTGTAACTGCCCCTTCACCATGGATAAGACAATTGTCCCATCAGACAAGTACACTCCAAAGAAAGAGGGGAATCGTGCAAATAGGGTTGAGTGGGAGCACATAGTTCCAGCCCATGCATTCGGCCAGAGTTTTCCAGAATGGAGAAATGGACATCCTGAATGTGTAAGCAGTAAGGGAAAACCATTTAAGGGACGCAACTGTGCCAGAAAGATGGTCGTCAAATTCAGATATATGGAATCAGATATGTATAACCTGGTACCCGCAGTAGGAGAAATAAACGGATTGCGATCTAATTATAGTTTTGGAATGATCCCGGGGGAGAAAAGAGAATTTGGAAACTGTGACATGGAGATTGAAAACAGAAAGGCGGAACCGCCACCGGAAAAACGGGGCAACATTGCAAGAACGTATTTCTATATGGACTGGGCATATCCGGGGCATGGTATTATCAGTAAGAAGAACCGGAAACTCTTTGAGGCATGGAGCAAAGAAGATCCCGTTGATGCCTGGGAATGTGAAAGATGTAAGAGGATAGAGAAGATTCAGGGAAATGAGAATTTATTTGTAAAGGAACCCTGTCAGGCTGTGGGGTTATGGTAGCTGATAAAAAAGGGGTAGCAAATGGTAGAATAACTTGATTCAAAGGAAATTGCTTCGTTCAAAGAATTATTAACGGCAAATTCAATAACCAATACAGATAGTGAATACCATGATCAAAAAGATAATTTCCGGCGGACAAACAGGCGCAGACCGGGCAGCCCTTGATGTTGCTATTAAAGTAGGTATTCCACATGGTGGCTGGATACCAAAAGGCCGTAAAACCGAAGATGGAGTGCTGCCGGATAAATATCAGCTGCAGGAGATGTCCACTACCAGCTATCCAAAGCGAACCGAACAAAATGTGCTGGATTCAGAAGGCACATTGATCGTGTCTCACGGCAAACTCAACGGAGGTTCGGCACTGACCAGAAAACTTGCCGGGAAACACAAGCGCCCATGTATTCATATTGACATGGATAGATTATCTATTACCGATGCAGTGGATGCCATTAAAGAGTGGATTGGCTATAATGCAATACAGATCCTCAACGTAGCAGGTCCAAGAGCCAGTAAAGATCCAGACATATACAACTCCACAAAGGAGATACTGGAAACTATGCTGGCAACCAAATAGGAACAATGGCAGAATTATTTAACACGGAGACCCTCAATACTTTGTAAATTATGAACAAGATCATTTCTTTCAAAAAACACGGAGAAAGTTGCGCGAACTGTGTGTATTACGTTCCCAGACGTGATAGCGGCTATACACATATGATTGATGGTCCTCCCAGTGAATACTGTACCCATCCTGACCGAACCAAAGGAGATTATCTTATTGATAGTATTATTTCAGAACTCGGATTGCATCGTGAGCCTCATCAATGGTGTTCCAAATATAAAAAAAGAATTGTAGAAAATCCCCCTGAATAGTACACATCACCCAAGGGTTTCACCATGAAAAATGTCCCAGATTTACAATCTGTATTCACTTAAGTTTTTTGAAATGACTAAATTGGACAATATAATACAGATAAAAGAAGAGACTCTGGATATTCAAAGCAAACTGATGAGTTCTGATGTCGAAGAAGTGATGGCTGCCATGAAGAAATATGAACAACTGGTGGATCGGTTTTATCACGAAAGCGGAGATTTTATGGCACCAAAACAATATGAAGCTGCGAAGAAAGATCTTG
>JAUSPI010000232.1 GCA_030655775.1 Syntrophales bacterium | reverse complement strand
TGCCCGTCAAGATGAACCCCGACCTGGCTATGGGTGATGATCTCTTGAAGAAGACCGGGGCGGGCAACCTGTTCATGGTTTTTGGCGAACCGGACGTGGATATCAAAAAGCAGAAAGACGGAACACTCGTGGTGGAAATCAAAGGTGTAGACGTGTATGACCCGACGACCGGTGAGATTCGCAGCGACTCCACCAACGACATCGCCTGCTGGTTCATCGACACCGATTACAACGGCGAGAGCTTTTTTGTACGTCACGCCTATTTCACCGGAGCAGATAATCCCTACGAAAAACTCAAGCGTGCGCTGCGGGCAGAGATTGATGAGGCGGCCTGGGCGAGCCTTTACAGCACCACCAGCCGACCCTTCGCGAGACCTCAGACCGGCAAGATCGCTGTCAAGGTGATCAACCACTACGGTGACGAAGTTCTAAAAGTGTTCGAGGTGTAGGGAAGCTTCCTGATGGGTTAACCTCCCAAACATAAGTGTTTTTAGCTCTTAAAACGCTATTTTCAGGCGTAAAATTGCTATTGCAAGCAGCCTGCGATTCACGAAGATGATACAAATCTTTCGAATCCGCTACCTTGCGGCCCGACCCCCATTTTCGACCCCATCAAAATATAAGTTTCCACTAATCTATCAGAGAATCTTATAATTTTATGGGCGCAAGTCCACAGCCTTTCGTCTATATGTGTAGTGGTGGGCACGCAAATCGCTGACCCAAATTACTCCTAAGGCCAAGCTCAAGATAAAAAGCCATAATGAGCCCCTCAACATAGATGCACCGAGAACGCCGAGAACCATTAGGGGGAAGGGGGACATCCTATAATCCTTCCGTCAAGCATAAAGTGTGCATTTTCAACAAACGAATTAATTCAACAAGATAGAAGAGCGGCTAATTTTTGAGCGTACTTCTCCTTATAGCTTGTTAAAAAATTTTTCGGCGAATCTCCCACTATCGCGAACCACGCATCTGATCGTTACGATTATCCAGCATGCCGCAACTAAATGCTGCTGCTAATCATCCCTTATCCAGATTTCAAAGTTCAGTGAGAGGCCCAGTATTGTCCCTCCAGAGGTCTAATGCCCCGACGTCCCTGCACGGGCTCTCTCGCCGAAGATGTAAAATTGTCTATTCTATATTTAGATAATCAGAGTTAAATACTTCCCTTTTTTTCATCAAAGTCCATGCGATCACCAGCATTTTTGCGGCCAGCTTAACGTGCATCTTTCTTTTAATCCCACGCTCACGTTCTCTTCCACGAAGAAGCTTGGTAAAGTATGTTCTGAATAAATCAACTCTTGCGGCTGCTACGTTAGCTGCCTGATACAAGGCATAGCGAAGCTCGCCATTTCCTTTTTTGGATATTACCGGAATCGCTTTGTCACTAAGAGAAGGGGGTCAGCCCTTGACTTAGGACAAATTAGCCCTGATTCCCCTAACACTTTTTTTTAGCAACTTGTCCCTTGCTGCCTTCGCCGAAAATCTTTGATACACCTTGGCCACTGCAGAATAGCTGAGACCTCCAAAAAGATGTCCTATTTGCTTGTTTGTCATACCTGTTAACTTTTTCATCAGGTAGATCGCCATATTTCTGTATTCCCCACAATTGCTAAAAACATCCTCACGGGAGACTTTGAAATAAGCACAAATGGTCTCTATAACATCGTCAGATCCGTATGCAGCTTGCAGCTCTTTCCTGTATGCGATCTCTTCCTTCTGCAGAATCCCACCCTTTAGTCTTCCCAAAGACTCCCTGATAAATGTTTTCCCTCCCAATATCGCTCCGCCATAAACGTTCTTTAGAGGATTCTCCAGTCCCTCTTCAATTTCCCCCTCAACAAAATCTCTGTACCTTTTCCGTGAGTCTTTCGTATCTGTCGAGATCATGTCCAGAATGAGATCATGATAGACAATATCTTCCTTGCTGTTGGAAATAAATGACCTATAGCTGCTGTGAGGATAGTCTTCTGGTTTCGCAACCATTTTTGCTCTGACCGGATTTAAGTGAACATAACGACTTAATTCAAGCAGGTAGCTGTCCCGATCAATGAGAATAGCTTTGTATCTTCCTTGAAAAAGGTGGCCGCTCCGTTTCCTTTTTCTATTGATATGGTTTGTGTAGGAACCATTGATATGATGCATCACCTTGCTCATATTAGCATTTGGCGTTTCTATGAGCAGGTGATAATGGTTGGTCATGAGGACATAACAGTGAAGTTGGCAGCCGTATTTCTCCTGAGCATCTCTTAAATAACTCTTGAATTTTTCATAGTCTGCTTCGGCATAATAAATCTTTCTTCGTTCATTTCCCCTGGCTGTTACATGGTAAAAAGCCCCTTCGTATTCAATCCGCAAAGGCCGAGCCATAAATATCTTTTCCTCCCTATGCTTGAGTATGCTTGAGAGAGGATACTATCAAACAACATGTCCCTTGTCAAGGGCTGACCCCAATATACCGCCAATATACCGCAATATGCCAATATGCTGTTTGATGTCAGATGCGTAGCTAATGAAAGTTTCCATTTTGCGGTTTCCTATTTATTCCGATTTGGACACACAACGCCGCTAATCAGCCGCGCGGCTTTTTGCGTCGGCTGAATTAGCCTTGTTCGGTCACTTAATCTGCATTGAGATTCTTCAAAATCTTCTTTGCCAATGGTTCTTTGATCTCGGCGTGCCGGGGGACAGCTTCCATCGCTCCGTTCTTCGGATTAATCCAAAGTGAATGCGAGGCTCCTTCCCGTTTCAGATAGCAACCCGCGATTCTCAACCTTCGCTCCAAGTCTCGTCGTTTCATCCAATCATCACCGTGTCTTGGATAGCATCCTCGGGCAG
Source organism: Syntrophales bacterium (assembly GCA_030655775.1). Classification (NCBI taxonomy): domain Bacteria; kingdom Pseudomonadati; phylum Thermodesulfobacteriota; class Syntrophia; order Syntrophales; species Syntrophales bacterium. The sequence continues at coordinate 2,855 of JAUSPI010000232.1, read as the reverse complement.
CCCTCGGAGAATGTCAGCCTTGCGATCCTCCAAGATCAATTCAATAGCCTGACGCAGACTAACCTTGGTTTCCTCTATCGTCTCGCCCTGTCCGTTGGCACCAGGCACCTCCGGACAGATAGCCCAAAAGCCGCCCTCGGGTGCGGCTTCTATGATTGCTGTAAATTCTGCCTTCATTATAATCTCCTATCGTTTGTTGTTGACCGAACCATTAAATGTTAAGAAATAAATCAATAATATTGGATATCAGCATATTGTTTCTTGACTTTAATCGTATGTTAATAGAGCATAATTTTTAATGGAAAAGCAAGAATTTTATAATCATAATAGATTGCCGCGTCGCTTAGCTCCTCGCAATGACCAGAAACGTAGTTATGCAAACCTCTCATGTGGAAATGGCTCTAAGATTATCAGAAAGACAAACAGCGGACTATGACAGACAGGGCAAAAACTATTCTCGGAGATGTGTTCGGATATGATGAATTCAGGCCTCTTCAAAGAGAAATTATAGGAAATGTTCTCAAGAAAAGAGACACGCTCGTTATTATGCCTACGGGAGGGGGGAAATCGCTCTGTTATCAAATCCCCGCCCTCATTTTTAAGGGTTTGACCGTTGTTGTTTCGCCCCTGATTTCGCTGATGAAGGATCAGGTGGAACAATTAGCGGAACTTGATGTCCCTGCGATATTCCTGAACAGTTCATTGTCTAATGAAGAATATAACCGCAATGTAGAACGTTTGATGAAAAACGGGGTCAAATTGCTTTACCTTGCCCCGGAAGCCCTTCTAACACCGAGGATGCTGTCGCTGCTTTCCTCGCTCCGGGTTGATTGTCTGGCAATAGATGAAGCCCATTGTATTTCGGAATGGGGGCACGATTTTCGACCGGAATACAGGCAGCTTGTAGCAGTCAGGTCTCGTTTCCCTTCTGCCACGCGTATCGCTCTTACGGCAACGGCGACACCGAGAGTTCAGGAAGATATAAAAAGCAACCTTAATTTTGATGCTTCAAATGAATTTATCGCCAGCTTTAACAGGGAAAACCTGTTCATTCAGATCACCCCGAAAAGCAAGCCGGTCTCACAAACCATAGAATTTCTCGAGAAGTATCCGGATCAATCGGGCATTATTTACTGTTTTTCCCGCAAACAGGTGGATGATCTGTATGAGATATTGAAAAGCAAGGGGTATTCCGTCAGGCCCTATCATGCCGGATTATCCGACGTAAAGCGCACACGAAATCAGGAATTGTTTATCAGGGATGATGTGCAGATTATAGTTGCCACAATCGCCTTCGGAATGGGGATCAATAAACCCAATGTCCGCTTCGTTATTCATTTTGATCTTCCTAAAAATATTGATACCTACTATCAGGAAATCGGTCGAGCCGGACGCGATGGATTAAGTGCCCATTGCCTGTTATTGTTCAGCTATGCTGATATTCGGAAAATCAAGTATTTCATAAACCAGAAAGACGATAATGAACAACGAATTGCCAACATCCATCTCAATGCCATGTTGCAATTTACCGAAACAGAGGTGTGCCGCCGCCGGCCTCTCCTGACATATTTCGGAGAAGATTATTCTACTGAAAAATGTGATATGTGCGACAACTGCCTGGCGGGAGAAAGAAAGTTTGTGGATATTACCGTTCCGGCCCAGAAGTTTCTCTCATGCGTAAAGCGGACAGATGAGGTATTCGGAGCGAATCACATCATTGATGTTCTGCGCGGCTCACAATCACAGAAGGTATTGAAGTTCGGACACCAGAATCTGTCAACTCATGGCATCGGAAAAGAGTATTCAAGAAAACAGTGGTTTCATCTTGCGCGGCAATTTATTCAGAAAGGCTTAATGACCCAGGACGCGGAGTACGGGGGTCTGAAGCTTACCGGAAAGGCATATGATGTTTTTAAAGGCAACGAAATTGTTCTCGGAAGACTCGAGGAAGAGCATATCGAGGACAGAAAGGGAAAAGGAAAGGAGTACGAGTATGATCGTGTTCTGTTTGAAAAGCTGAGGAAGAAGCGGAAGGAACTTGCCGATAAAGCCGGTATTCCGCCCTATGTCATTTTCCCGGATAAAACATTGATAGAAATGGCGGCATTTTTCCCACGGTCCCAAGAAAGCCTGCTTCATATTCATGGTGTCGGATCGGTAAAGTATAAAAAATACGGTACGATCTTTCTGGATATCATCGATGGATACTGCCGTGAGCATCATAAATAATGATGCATTAGTAAAAAGTCAGTTTTTGTCACCCAAAATCATGTCCTGAACTTGTTTCAGGATCATTCAGGGTCTCTAACTTGTTGAAATATTTAGATGCTGAAACAAGTGAGATCCTGAAACGAGTTCAGGATGACAAATGACACATTTTGAGACTTTTTACCAGACTGTCAAAGAATCTTTACAAATATCTGCTGGGAGGACACATGCTGAGATCCGAAGAAAAGAGGCAACAATATGTACACCGTCCCCCGGATATCCAAAGCGGGGAAAATAGATTTTCCAAATAATCCCTTGAACTAAAAGGGATTAATCTGATAAATGTGTGGTGGAAAAATGGAAAGCAGGCAAGCAAATAATATGAATTCCTGTTCAGGAGAGAAAATCCTCGATTCCCAGTGTGACTGCGAAAGTTAACACCATCAACAAAGAGGTCTTTGTGTGCATGCAAAAGAGGTCGGTGCCGATGGTGTTACCCTGGTCGGTGGATCGATAGGCCTCTGCGGAATGGCGATACAGTTTCTCGGGTTATAACCAGAACATGCGACTCCCAAATTAACTTGACATACGGACCTTTTTTTACCTATATTGCATGGGTGCGCTTCAATTTAGTGCGTGAGGAGATA
>JAUSPI010000231.1 GCA_030655775.1 Syntrophales bacterium | reverse complement strand
ATTTCTATGAGGGGAAGATGTACACATTCCGATATTTCTTTGGCTACGAGCTTCCCAAGATAGATGGTTTGATAAAACGGTTGCTGGCCACGGACGGATTAACGGTGGAAATGAAGGCAGGTCATTTTTCAGATTGATATCACCATGGACAGGCAACCGATTTCATGGTGGCACCTGTCATATCCAAAAGGGCAAGTATTTTTCTAAGGAGAAGTTGTGAAAGTTAGGAATATCGATGAAATAGAAGTAGGTGAAAAGGGTTCATTTAGTAAGACCATCACAGAGACCGATGTCTACCTTTTTGCGGGTATCACCGGTGACATGAACCCCATCCACGTTAACCGTGTGTATGCGGCAAATACCCAGTTTCACAAACCTATCGCTCATGGGATCTTGGCGCTGGGTTTGATATCCAACGTCTTGGGTACTCAGCTGCCGGGGCCGGGGGCTGTTTACTTGGAACAAACCATAAAGTTTATCAAGCCGGTCTATATGGGAGACACCATTACTGCTTATGCAGAGGTAATAGAAAAAGACTTGGCGAAGAATCGGCTCTATCTCAGGACGTGGTGTCAAAATCAAGATAGCGTCGTAGTAATGGATGGCAAGGCTTTTCTAATGATGCCGAGAGAGGAAAATAAGTAGATGAAGTATTTGTATGACACCATCAAATGCAGTGTTAATGGAGGTATTGCTCTGGTGGCTATTGATAGGCCAGAGGCGCTTAATGCCCTGAACGGCACGGTTTTCATGGAACTGGGCAAGGTATTTGAGGGGATGGAAAAGGATGATCAGGTTCGAGTGGTCATACTTACCGGAGAGGGTAAGAAGGCATTTGCAGCCGGTTCCGACATAACAGAAATGCAACGATATTCGGTTCTGGAGGCCAGAGGATTTGCCATGTTGGCAAATCATACCCAAGAGAAAATTGAGACATTCCCGAAGCCGGTTATCGCCGCCATCAACGGTTTCGCGTTGGGAGGAGGCTGTGAACTGGCAATGGCATGCGATATAAGGATTGCTTCTGCCAGCGCAAAGTTTGGTCAACCGGAAATCAATCTGGGGATAATCCCCGGGGGCGGTGGTACGCAAAGGCTTGCCCGGGTGATCGGAATAGGCAGAGCTAAGGAACTAGTCTACTCGGGAAGAATAATTGATGCCGAGTGTGCCTATGAATGGGGTCTGGTTAACAAGGTTGTGCCTCCGGACGAACTTGTTGAAGAAGCTACAAAATTGGCCTCTAAGATTGCCGGCAAGTCACTTTCTATCCTGATGCTGGCCAAGGAAGCGTTCAATTGTGGCTATAACCTTGACTTGGACAGGGCGTTGCAACTTGAGATTGGTTGTTTTGCCAATTGCTTTGGCACAGAGGATCACAATGAGGGTATGTTGGCCTTTATTGAGAAACGTAAACCTTCATTTAGGGATAAATAGGTAAGGAAAGGGAGTCAGAACTATGGAATTAAATAACGTAGGAGTGATCGGGGCCGGCGCTATGGGTAGCGGCATAGCCCAGGTAAGTGCTGTGGCTGGGTACAATGTGGTATTGCAGGATGTTTATAGTGATGCTCTTGAGAGGGCCAGGGCGTCCATTGAGAAGAGCTTGAGCAAAATGGTAAGCAAAGAGAAAATGGCCAAAGCGGATATGGATGCCGCGCTTGACCGCATACAGTTTACTAGCGTTCTGGAAGATGCATGTAAAAATGCGGATCTTGTTATCGAAGCTGTTTTTGAAAACCTTGAGCTTAAGCACGATATGTTTAGGAAGTTAACCAATTTATGCAAAAAAGAGGCTATCCTGGGTACCAATACCTCAGCGCTTTCCATCACGGAAATTGCAAGCGTTTCTGACCGTGCAGATAAAATCATAGGTGTCCACTTTATGAATCCTGTGCCTCTCATGAAAGGTGTTGAGGTTATTCGGGGAGAGCTGACTTCTGATGAAACAATGGAAACCGTTCTGGCATATATTAAGGCTCTGGGGAAAGAATCTATTGTAGCCGTTGACTATGCAGGCTTCATCGCCAGCAGGCTGGTTGATGTCCTCTTTAACGAAGCCATGAAATTGGTTCAGGAGGGGAATGATCCGGAAGAAATCGATAAGGCTTGCACGTTGTGTTTAGGCCATCCGATGGGACCTTGTCGGTTACTGGATCTTGCTGGTGCTGATATTGCGATGCACGGCATGGAAACAATGATGCGTGATCTTGGTGAAGCCTATAGGCCACACCCTCTGTTGAAAAAACGGGTATTAGCCGGTTTGCTGGGTCGAAAGACCGGTCGTGGATTCTATAAATATTAGAACGCATGTGTTCAAAACGTTAGGAGTAATTGATGAGACATATTAAAGAGTTGTTTGATTTAACAGGTCAGGTGGCCATTGTCACGGGAGGGGCCGCCGGTATAGGGTCGCAAATGGCATATGCGCTGGGAGAGGCAGGCGCCGATTTGGTTTTGGCGGCCAGGAAGCTCGATCGTTGCACCGAAGTAGCTAAAACCATGGAAGAAGAATTGGGTGTCAAGGTGATGCCCGTTCGATGTGATGTTGCCAACTTTGAGGAAATCGATGCCCTGTACGAGCAAGTGATGAAAGAATTCAAGCGGGTCGATATCCTGGTAAACAACTCTGGTGCCACCTGGGGAGCACCTTCTCTGGAATTTCCTCTGGAAGGTTGGCAGAAAGTCATAAACACCAATGTTAATGGTACGTGGCTTATGTGCCAGAGAGCCGGCCAGATAATGTCTAAACAGATGTACGGCAGAATAATCAACCTGGCTTCGATAGCAGCTTTTGTGGGAGCGTCAGCGGAAGTTATGGATGCCGTTGCTTATCAGACCAGCAAGGCGGCTGTTGCCGGTTTGACAAAAGATCTGGCGGTGAAGTGGGCTCAATACAATATTACTGTAAACGCAATCGCTCCGGGATGGTTTCCCTCAAAAATGAGCCATGGGACGCTGGAGAGTGGCGGAGAACGATTACTGAGCTTCATTCCCGTGCACCGCTTCGGTGGAGAAGATGAGCTGAAGGCTGCGACACTGTTTTTGGCATCTCCCGGGGCCAGTTATACGACAGGGGTAATACTGAGCGTTGATGGTGGATGGGTTGCCATGTAACCTTTATTTGACAATACAAGAAACAAGGAGTCTAGAAGATGAATTTCCAGAAGAGTAAGGACGATTTGGTTTGCGTAAGTGCGGTAAGGACGCCTTTTGGCCGTTTCGGGGGATCATTGAAGGATATTGATATCTATGATCTGGGCGCCGTCGCCATGAAGAATAGCATGACGAGAATAAACCTGGCCCCTGAATTAATTGATGAGGTCTGGTGGGGTAATGGTGATACGAGCAGCACCAAAGATCCATATACCCCGGTGGTGGCCCGCCAGACCATGCTCAAGGCCGGGATTCCTGCCGAGAGGCCTTCGGTGGCCTTTGATCAGGCATGTATATCTGCAATGGATGCTGCAAAATACGGCGGCAGGAGTATCCAGCTTGGGGAAGCCCGGATTGTAATGTCCGGGGGCTCAACGAGTTTCAGTACGATTCCGTTCTTACTGCGTGGAATAAGATGGGAAGGCAAGCGCCATACCTCATTCCTTGTAGAGGATCCCATTATTCCTCTTGGATATAAGGATTATGCCCCGGTTATAGTCGATTCTGGTAATGTGGCTGTTGAATACAACGTAGCCAGAGAGGAGCAGGACGAGTTTGCCTTGGCCAGTCATGTGAATTATGGCAAGGCGTGGGAACGCGGTTTCTTTAAGCAAGAAATGGAACCCTTTGAAATTGTAAAAAAAGATAAAAAAAGGGCGGTTGTATCTCAGAAATTACTCGATATTGACGAACAGTATCGAAAGGATATCAGTTTAGAGGGCCTTGCCAAGTTAAAGCCGGTTTTCGGTAATCCAACCTGCACGGCCGGCAATTCGCCGGGAATGAATGATGGTGCGACTGCCCAGATAATAATGAAAAGAGAGAAAGCGGAGCAGATGGGCCTGGATATTCTTTATACCATCGTGGTCATGTCATCAATAGCCCTTCAGCCCAGGATCATGCCGGTATCGCCGGGTTTCGCAATTAAGAAATGTCTTGACGAAACAAAGATGAGTATCGACGACATGAAATTTATTGAGATAAATGAGGCTTTCGCATGCGTTCCCCTTGTTTCGGCGAAGCTTTTATCTAACAAAAGATTCATGTCTGCCAATTACGATGAAATGGCAAAGGAGGCGTCGGAGCGACCCATTCTGGATAACGATGAGAAGCAGTACCAGGATTTGAAAAAAAGATTAAACGTCAATGGGAGCGCTATTGCCATTGGCCATCCAAACACAGCAAGCGGAGCGCGGTTGATGATGACGGCGGCATACAACCTGAAAGCAAATGGCGGCGGTTATGCAGCCTGCGCCATCTGTGGCGGGTTGACCCAGGGGGCTGGCTGTATAATCTGGGTTGAATGATTGCATGCCTTCAAATAGAGAATAGATATAAGAGAGAAGGGAGGATTAAATTAACGTCAATGGTAAAAACAATTTATGGAAGGAAAGGAGATACAGTATGTTTAAGAGCATTCTTTTAGCATTAGATGGTTCGGAAGCCTCCGAAAAAGCTTTTGAAACCGGAGTCAAATTAGCCGAAAGTTTAGGGGTGCCGATTATACTAGCACATATAATAGACCAAGGCATGTTTGAAAGTATGTTGACTCCTGTTCCGGGTGGACCCTATGAGATGGCTAAACCTATCTATGATGAAATAAAAGGGAACATGGAAGATTTTCTAAAGAAAAAAGAAGAATTATGCAGGCAAAGGGGTGTCAAGTGTGAGGCAATCATAAGGATGGGACACCCTGTTAATACAATCTTAGAGTTAGTAAAAGAGAAGGCGGTTGATCTCATTGTTTTGGGATCCCATGGAAGAGGTCGCCTTGTAGGGACAGCTTTGGGCAGCGTTTCATATGGTGTAGTACACAAAGCCCAAAACATTTCTGTTCTTGTGGTGAGATAGTAATATTTCACTGAGGTATCTTTTTATAAACATAACAGCAAAACTAACAATTGATAAGGGGGATATTATGCCATTTAAAACAGTTCTTTTTTGGGCAGTTTGTATGTTTTCTGGCTATATATGGGGTTTCTATATCTTGTGGAAGGTAGAGAAATCGGGGGTGAAACGATGGGGTGGAGGTACGGGAAGTATATTCCGTAATGAATAGAAGCCCAACTCAATAAAAACATTCTTACCAGACTGACACAATAAGGAAGGGAAAATAAAATGGGTTCTAATACGATAATATATATAACTATATTTATTGCATATTTTGCGTTACTAACGTGGTTTGGTCACATGGGGTATAAAAAATCAAAAGGTTTAACTGACTTTGTTGCTGGTGGGTTTAATATAGGGTTGTGGGTCAGCATCGGCATGTTTTCAGCAACGTGGGTAAGCGCTGCTTCTGTAATTGGCTTTCCAAGCATGACCTATAAGGTTGGATTATGTTCAATTACAGCTATATATGCTGGATATTTTTTCGCAAATTCACTGATGCCATTTCTGGCAAACAAGTTGCGGATGCCGGAATTGCCCGCGCGAACTATACCTGAATACCTTCGATTTCGCTTTGAGCCGCACGCCGAGAGAAGTGGCTTGCAGGCGCTTGGCGCTCTTTCAATGTTGCTGGGATATCTTGCCTATGTAATGATCCAAATTAAAGCCGTTGGTATAATTATAGCCACGATAACGGGTATACCGTACGCTGTTGCTATTTTTATTTTTCTCCTCTTCCTGATTTATACCGCTGCCGGGGGCATGTGGTCGGTGGGTATTAGCGATCTTTTCAACACGGTTGTTATAGTTGTTACTCTGGTTATCGCAGCAGGGGTTCTTCTACACAATGCAGGTGGCTGGGATCATATGTGGGCGGCATTTAGTACGGTGAGTACTGCTCCAGTTGAAGGTGGAAAACCAACTCCGCCGGGGCAGCTTACCTCTATGTTGGGGCCGTATTCCTTATCGTTTGTGATAGGGCTTTTCATCGCTTCTTCTTTTGGCGGTGCTGCAGCTCCCCATTGGCTTGGCCGTATGCAGATGGTGAAGAATCGAAAAATCGCGGTAGCGACACCGCTCTATAGCCAACTCGTCATTGGTGTGATTTTTGCGGCTCTTCTTATTATTGGTGTTGCGGGCAGGGCGATATTGCCAACGATTCCTGGTGGTCACGATACGGATTGGTTGTTGCCTATCCTGTTTACTCAGCATATGCCGATATTCATAGGAGGGTTGGCTCTTGCGGGAGTGATGGCGGCCGCCATGTCAACAGCGAACGGAATGTTGCTCCATCAGGCCCTGGCGCTCAATTATGATATCATCAGAAATTTGAAGAAAGAGAAGATTGATGATGAGAAGATGATAAAATGGAACAGGATAATTATCGTCTTGCTCGGTGTTGCTGCGACAGCCCTGGCGCTCAATCCTCCGAAGCTTATTGCCATTGTTGGAGCCCTTGTCTTCGGCTTCTGGGGATGTACGTATATACTTCCTGCTTTCGTAGGGCTGTACTGGAAGCGGTTTAATAAACAGGCTGCGTATTGGGTTTCCATTGCCGGACCTCTTACCTTTGTGGTCACAAACAAGCTCATAAAAGCGAAAATGATGAGCGGTATAATACCCGACATGGTGTGGGGCTTAGGTGTTGGTATTATTGGTGCGGTAATCCTTTCTTATATGTTTTCACCTTCTCCGAAAGCGGGCTGGGAGCCATATTGGGAAGAAAAAGTCAGCGAGGATACAAAGAAGACTATTCTTGCCGCTATGCGGGAGGTATCACATCCGGCAAAGTAACAGATGATTTATACTCTAAACTCAATTGTGGTCCGTTCATCATGCTTATGTCAATGAAGAGAATGCAGAGGAACGGACCACAATCATTCCAAATTAGAGGGGAGACAGTGGATATAATATGAATGAATTAGAAAAAAAAGTTGATGCCCATGCTTCGTCGAAGTTAACAACTTTACAAGAAGCGGTTGGCAGGTATGTTAAGGACGGATGCTCCATTTCTCTGGGAGGGAATAATGGTAAAAACCCGATGGGGGTTGCCTATGAAATCGTTCGACAGGGCAAAAAAGATTTGACTATTATTGATGAAAACAGTTTGACGTGTGAAGACCTGCTCATAGGTGCCGGATGCATAAAGAAATTAGAGACTTCCTGGCTTGGCATATCTCTCATGGACTTGGCCTATAATTTCAGAAGGGCAATGGAAAAAGGGGTGCCAAGGCCGATAGAAGTGGATGATTATACTAACTTTACAGGATCTCTCAGGTTTTTGGCGGGTGCTATGAATATACCCTTTATGCCTACAAAATCGCTGCTAGGTTCTGATATCCCAAAGTATAATAGAAATATCAAGATAATTGATGATCCTTACGGTGGCAGTCCTGTTGCTCTGGTTCCTGCGGCCAATCCGGATGTAACATTTGTTCCCGTTCAACGGTGCGATGTGCATGGAAATGCTCAGGTTTGGGGGCCTGTTGGCTGTGATGATTTACGGGCAAAAGCGGCCAAGGCTACAGTCATTATTTGTGAAGAAATAATATCCACAGAGGAAATTGAACGCATACCAAACATGACTACGATACCATCTTATTGTGTCGATGCGGTGGTGCGTGAAAAGTTCATTTGCCATCCGTGGGATTGCTATGGGTATTATTACTGGGATCTACCCTTTTGTATGGGCTACGGCAAGATGGCTAAATCCTATGATACGTTCAAAGAGTGGCTGGATGAATGGGTGTTTGGCGTCAAGAATCATTATGAGTATTGTGAGAAGGTTGGGTGGGATCGATTGCAGAGGCTAGAAGATATGGGCAAAAAACTGAACAGAATCCCGGTGTAAAAAGGAGAAAGATTATAATGAATCTGAAAAAAGTATATTCAGAAGATTGTACACCAGGCGAGCTTATGGCGACAGCTACTGCTC
>JAUSPI010000230.1 GCA_030655775.1 Syntrophales bacterium | reverse complement strand
GATTGCGGAGTTTTCCGTAATAAAATAATAGAATCCGGTACCTATTGTGTCAGCAAATATAAACCCGTTGGCCTGATCGGTTGTTACGACAGAAATGTAATGGGGGCCTACGCCCCCCATTATGTAAGGGGATAATCTATCCGTAATCGGATACATATATTTTATCCCAAGACCTATTCCACATTCAATGTTTGTTTCCGGGTTTACAACCGGGTTGACCTGCGGTTCGAAAAAAAACGTGAGTTTGCCCCTGTGGTTTTTCAGCTCAGGGAACAGTTTCTTCAGGTCGATACCTAAATGCCAGATTAACAAGATTGGTTGATAATCCCCTTCAGTAATGCTGCCGCTCCCGAAACCGGTAACAATTCCGGATTCTGTGAAAAGTCGATTATGTACGGAACTTGGATCAGGAGAGGTCTCTTCTGCGTACACTCTGGTGCTGAGGACAATTACTGCAAATATTGCAACAAGAACAGTTAACCTCATAAAATTAGAACTTTTCACTCGAACCTCCATTTTTTTTCGTAATTCGTAAAACGTTATCCGATTTTAGAACACGGACAAACAATACCGGATCAAAGTCCGGCACATGGTTTGTCCATGCCACCCTTCGGTTTATGATTTATGAACTGAACAGTGCGCGCATTCCCGCTGCTTGCGGCGGGGTTAGCGAGCGAATAAAAAATAAATTTTTCCTTAACAGCTCCACTATGCCGTTTTACGGCATTATAATTGGAAGTAACTCACGTTTTTAACAAAATCATTATTTCTGGTAAATATTATGAAATATTAACAACTTACAATGTGTTTGCTAATTTAAGTTCCTTGAAAGTCGGGGCTTCCCCGCAACTTGTTGCGCGAAGATTCAATTTTATTCACCGCCTGGAAAACTTCTTCTACCGTAATATCCTTCATGCATTTTCTTGTATCGCATTTCTTCAGAAAACAGGGGCTGCAAGACATCTCTTTGCGGATCACCACATGTCCTCTGCCATAGGGCCCGGTTCTTAAGGGATCAGTAGGTCCAAATAGCGCAACTACCGGTGTCCCCATCGCTGCTGCGATATGCATGGGGCCGGAATCGGTTGTAATCACAACGGATGATAAACTGTATAAATGTGCCAGGTCTCTCAGGGTTGTCTGACCCCCGAGGTTGACGGAAGGATGTGACATCAATGATTGAATATTCTCAATCATTCCATCGCTTCTGTTTCCCGTGAAAATTACCTTCGCCTTTAGGTCTTTTGTAATTCTGTCACACAACCTTGCAAATTTATCAGCCTCCCACAGCTTTGTTTCCCAGAATGCCACTGGATTTACTGCCACGAATCGATCTTTTGTGTCAATCTTATTTATTGTCAGAAGGTTTTTCACCCTATTTCTGTTCTCTTCCTGAACAGGAATCAGGAATTCCTTTTCATCGACATCGGAACCTAAATGGCGAAGCAAGTCGAGGTAGCGGTCAACGGCATGTTTTTTCATATTTTCATGAATTTTTTCATTTAAGAACAAACCGCTCAGTTCCTGCATGCTGTCGTAGCCGAGCTTACTCTTCCCCCCGCTGAGAAGTACAATAAGGGAACTTTTGAAAAGTCCGTGAAAATCAATCACCAGGTCGTATGAACGATCTCTCAGTGTCCTGACAAATGTTTTGATTTCTTTGATTGTTCTGCCTATCTGGTGAGGCCTTTTGAGATCAACCATCCACTTCTTTCTGCGGGAAACGATGACCCTGTCCAGGTGGGGATGATCCCTGATTATGTCCGAGGATGCTTCCTCTATTACCCAGGTGATGTCGGCATCGGGATAGAGTTCTCTTAAAGCTGAAAGTGAGGGAAGCGTGTGTATCACGTCTCCGATGGCACTCAATTTTACGATGAGGATGTTCACTTTTTCCTGTCCTTCATTATCCAGTTTACCGCGTCCAGGATATCCTCGGCGATATAGGAAGGTTCAACATCAGAAGATATTACGTTCTTTCCATAGCCGGTCTTTACCAGTATTCCCATGACACCGCTTCTGTTTGCCAATTCTATGTCTTTTGCCGCGTCGCCCACCATATAGGAGCGAAACAGATCAATGTTCAGTTCTTCGGAGGCTTTGATAAGCATCCCTGTTTTGGGTTTTCTACAGTCACATGATTTCAGATAGTGCCCTTTCCCCTCGGTCGGGTGGTGTGGACAGAAATAAAATCGGTCTATGCGGGCTCCATTTTCCTGAAGGGTTTCATTGATACGAGAATGTACGGTATTTACAAAATCCTCGCTGAAGTATCCTCTGGCCACCCCGGACTGGTTTGAGATAACCACCGCCTTCATCCCGCTTTCGTTAATTAATCTTATTGCTTCGAAGGAATTGGGGTAAATGTTCAGTTTTTCGAGGTCGCCAAGATATCCCACCTCTTCATTTATTGTTCCATCCCTGTCCAAGAAAACCGCGGTGTGTTTTTTCATTCCTTTAAAATACCCCGTGCGACATCATATACCTCGTCAACTCCTATCAAGTCCATGCACCGAAAATCGGTGGGACAAACTTGCTTAAGACAGGGGCTGCAGTCAACCTTTTTGTTGATAATAATACTCTTCTCACCTACAGGGGATGTTGTTACCGGATTAGTTGATCCAAAAATTGCTATTGTTGGGATGCCAAGTGCACCGGCTATATGCATCAGTCCGGAATCGTTGGATATAAAAAGATTACATCTTGCAATAAGAGAAATCGCTTCTTTAAGATTTGTTTCACCCGCCAAATTGACGAGTCTGTTTTTTGAACTTTGTTGAACCTTATCTGCACTGTCCCGGTCATCAGAACTTCCGAAAAGAATCACCGGGACGGAAAAATCTTCTATGAGCTTATCTGCAACTTCGGAAAACCTCTCTGGAAACCATCTTTTGGCCGGCCCATAAGTAGCTCCCGGTGCCATACCAATAATTATTTCTTCCTTACCGATGCCATGCCGATTGAGAATTTCTTCCGAGAGGGTGAAATGCCCCTCCGTCAGCGTGAGATTGACACTCCTTCCGGCCGATTTAAAGCCGAGAGCTTTGACCATTTCCAGATAGTAATCAATCTGATGCACTGACCTGATCTCTTCCGTTCTCTGCACCGAATGTGTCAGGAGAAATCCTCTCCCATCAGAATTATATCCAGCCCTTATCGGAATCCCGGCCAACCGGGCAATAATTGCAGCCTCAATGGCGTTTTGCAGAAGGACAGCCATATCGAACCTTTTGCTCTTCAGCTCTCTTGCCAGTCTAAGCCTCCCGGCAATACCCTCATGTATGCCAGGACTCTGAAAGAGGATAACCTCGTCAATATCCGGACAGACATAAAGAAGTTCCGCAACCCAGGGCTTGACAAGGACAGAGATCTTTGCGTGTGGAAATGTTTTTCTGACTGCGGCAATCGCAGGAAGGCACATTACGACGTCGCCGATCCAGTTGGTTCCGCGTATAAGGATATTTTCTATTTTACCTGCGGGGATTTCTTTTAACATATTCACGTAACTACTTAAGGTACCAAAGGCACAGAAGCACTAAGGTGTCACCCTGAACTTGTTTCAGGGTCTTATTGGATTCTGTAAGAGATTCTGAAATAAATTCAGAATGACAATGTCGGCAGCCTTTGTGTCTCGTAACTACTCATACCTGAGTAGTTACTGTTCACACCACCTGATGCCTTTTTGTCTTCCACCTCTGGTGGACCCATAGCCATTGATCAGGATAGTTTCTCACAAAACCTTCAATGATTTTTGTGAAGTTCTGGGTATTTGTCAGTATATCCCTTTCAGGATTTCCGGCATTTATTATCGTAACCTCTTCGCCAATTATAAACCGGTATTTACCGTTTTCCATTCTGACCATGAATGCGGGAATAACCGGTGCCCCTGTATAGAGAGCCAGTGAGGCCAGCCCATCGGTTGTGCAGGCAGGTCTTCCGAAAAAGTCAACAAAAACACCCTCCTGCCAGGCCATGTTCTGGTCGAGAAGTGTGCCAACAACCTCATTTTTTTTGATACGGCGAAATATCTGCTTTGTGGCGCCCTCCTTCGGCAGGGGCTTGTTTCCCTTGCATGCCCTCACATACGTAACAAGGTTTTCCAGAACAGGGTTGTCTAAAGGACGGTATATGACGGTAAGTGGATGTCCCAGCATAGCAGAAGCTGCCGCCATAAGTTCCCAGTTGCCGAGGTGGGCAGTAAAGAATAAAACTCCTCTGTTTTTTGACATGGTCTTGGTGTAATTTTCAAATCCCTCAAATTCTATCAGATTATGGATGTTTTCCCTGGTCAAAGAAGGAATTTCAAAAAATTCCGCAACTACTATCCCGAGATTTCGAAAAGCCCCCCTGGCGATTTTGCCTAAGCCCTTCATGTCTTTCTCCGGGCAAGCGCACTTTAGGTTATGAAGGGTGATCAGTCTGTGCTTTGTGGAGAAACGATAAAAAAGCAAGGAAATTGCTTTAAAGATTTCTCTTCTAACTGCAAGTGGAATTAAGCTGAAAAGCAAAAGTATGGCTTTTGTTGTTACTGTTTTTTTTATCTGAAAATCCCCCCTTCCCCCCTTTACAAAAGGGGGGTTAGTGGGGGCTTTACCTTTTACTAAAGTGGGGTTAGGGGGGATTATTTTCATCGTGTTTTGTGTAGTCATACCGTATGTTTTTTCATTTTAAAAGTTTTGACATAATGATATCTTCAAATTCTGTAGAACAATCAACTATTTCCATCTCTATCCTCAGCAAAAAGATATCACGGAAAAACTCTGGAAAGTCGATCAATTTTATTCCATCCTTTTCCGTGGTAACAATGATCTCTGACGAACAATTCGAAGAAGCTTTTTTAATCTCCTCGATATCACCCATCGTGTATCTGTGATGATCAGGAAATGTAATAAAAGAGACAGCCTTTCCACCGAGAGATATTATTGTCTCCTCGAAGGACTCCGGTTTCGCTATACCGGCAAAGGCAGATACCTTTTTTCCGCTCAGATATTCGAGAGGATAACTATCACTTTCCTCTCCTTTAACGAGTTCTTTCGGCTTGTGGTACCCTCTAAAAATAGGGACAGCGCCCTTTTTTAGGGCTGCAGTGACAATGTCGTCCGTTACTCTTTGAGAAAAAAGGGCGCTGTCCCTATTTTCTGTCAGTACGATGATATCTGCTCTCTCCAAAGCTTTTTTCGGTTCGCGAAGTGGTCCCCGTGGCAACAGGAACCTGTTTCCGAAGGGCCTTGTGCTGTCTAAGAGAACTATGTCTATATTTCTGAAGAGGCACCTGTGCTGGAAGGCATCATCCAGAATCAGGACATCAATGCCCAAATTATCCACGGCATATTTCCCTGTAAAATATCTCTTTGGTCCCGTGATGACGGGCACTCTCTTTGCGGATTTTGCAATGAGTACCGGTTCATCACCCGCTTCATCAAATTCCGCAAGAATATGATTTTCATCGGATACAACCGTAATGCGATTTTTGTTTTTCCCTCCATATCCTCTGCTCAGGACAGCAGGTTTATATCCCCGCTCTTTCAAAAGATTGGCCAGCATAATGGCCATCGGTGTCTTGCCCGTCCCACCCACGGTTATGTTTCCTATGCTGATCACCCTACATCTTAGTTTTCTCATTTTAAAAATGGCCAGATCATACATCCGGTTTCTCAAACGGATTATCCCGCCATAAATGATGGAAAACAAGTAAAGGGTAAAAAGAAGGGGGTTCAGGCAGTTCGGTTTGCTGTCATCATGCAGTATGCTGGCAGTTAAGTC
>JAUSPI010000229.1 GCA_030655775.1 Syntrophales bacterium | reverse complement strand
TTCCTGTTTAGTTCCAACAGCCATTTTCAACACTCCACCAAGAGACAGAGGGTTGTTATCAATAAAATCATTTTCTGCATCAGTCAACATCTGCCCGTTACTCATCTTACCGGCTATATCTATCATTTTCTGTCCTACATAATCTGTGAGGTTGATATTGGTCGAAGGGGCGGGACTGCAAGCTGTGATACCGCTGCCGTCTACAGTCATTATGTAAACTTTTCCTTCAAGAATGTTATCGAATGTTGCATTGACATTTTGCCCACACGCCGGAACATACAGGGCACGAGGACTTGACTCTATCATTCGAATTGTTATATCGCCTACAACACCTCTTATCAGGTTGAGCAGGGCATCATTATCTAAACCTGTCCTATCCGCAACATTCTTGAGCAGGGAGCCAGGAGTTAAATACACCTGTCTGATAATTGTGGGACAGCCTGACAGCATTCCTGTCTCAGCCGATTTCGTTCCTTCGGGAAGCTTATTGTTCCATATACCGTCCAATTTGTCCTTCAGTTTAGTCCAGTTACCCTCGGTTCCCGTCGATGCCATAAACTTACTGGTCTCTGCCTGTAAGTCCGCCGCCGCAGTTTTCGTTGCCCAAGGATTATTTGCGAGAGGGCTCATAATCTTGGCCACGACGGCTCTTGATGCCTTACAGTCATCAAGCTGTAACGCATTCAGTGAGTTTGCGATTGCTTCCATAGTCTTGATCGTATTTGCGCAGGGTTCGCAAAGCACGTTAAGGGCGAGGTCAAATGCTACTGCCGGTGCGGCCTGTAAAATGTTCTGCATCTTCTGTACGAGGTAATCGAAGTCAAGGAGGGCTATCCCTCCGCTGAATATGTCTATTCCTCCGCATCCAGCAGACATTTTCGGAGGCATCACGGTTGCCAGATAATCTTTTGAGGTCTGGACTCGACCAGAGAAACTCCCGCCGGTCCAGTACCCCCTTTTCTGCCCCTCAAAGTGTCCCGCCGGTGTTGTTGTCTTCTGGTCAAGCCAGCTGTCAACCCAGCCGCTGGCGTGGGCAGACGGAACACCTGCAACAAGGAAAGCTAAGGTCAAAATAAAAACGGCCAAAAAAGACAGTTTACGGTTCCATAATTGTTTGTATTCTTTTTCCATAACGCCCCCACTGCAATTTTTAATTTTTTCTTTCCAATATCGATTCAGGGTCAAAAATACCGCCTTTTTGATGTTCGTAAATACCGTACTGTTCCGGGGTCATTTCACCTTTCAGGTGCTGTATCCCCCGGGCCAGGTTAAGTTCTAATGTAGCAACATCCATTACGCCTGCTGATACTGGAAAGAAGTCGCCTGAATTCCGGTATATCAGAATAATTGATGGAGTCGTCTGTATATTAAATCTTGCCGCAAGATCAGGTTGTTCCTGTACGTCAATTCGCTTTACCTGCCATCCGGTCCTCTGTATAAAATATACAAGTATACCGTTCTGTGCGTCACAGTACTTACACCCTGGCGCTGTGAAGTATAGAAGGGCAAAGTCGTCTTTATTGTCTCTCAGTACATTCACGGTATCTTCATGTCTTGCCTGTACTGTGGCGTTGCGTCCGGGAGCATTCAGCGGAGCTGCCGATGCTACATTCAACCGGGGGTATTTTTGCATCACGTAACTTGCCACGTGCGCAAAAGCTAAAGACTTTCTTCTTGCAATATCCTGCATAACGTAATAATCCCTGACGTTACTTTCCGTCGGCTCTCGAACAGCTTTCTTCTGAAAATCCATTAGAAGGGCTTGAAAATCGTCAGGGTGCATATTCCATAGTTTATCTACAATGTAGTCATCCATATTAGGAATGCGGTGTTTGGGGACTTCTTTCTCAACCAGCTTTTTTTCTTTTTCACGAGGTTCAGGCTTGACTGCCTCTTTCTCATACCACCACCAGCCACCCTTATTTCCTCCAGAATATGTTTCTTCATCTGCCACCTTGCCCTGATCTTTACCAGTGTCAGCATTGGCATTGGCATTGGCATTGGCATTGGCGTCATCGGCAAGGGGTAAGAAAACCAGGGCACCTACAACAAGAAGAAACGCAAGGTTCTTAAATAATCGGATGCGCAACATATAAAATATCCTTTACATTGACAAAGCCGAAATACCTGGAATCATAGCTGTCTTTATGACTGCCGATCAGGAACATCTTTCCTTCCGGAACCACTCCTGAATGGCTGAAAACGGGAAGTCTCTCCCCTTTCAACGAAAATTCTTTGGCCTTTCCGAGAAGTGTTCCGTCACAGGAAGGCTTCTCATCATCTCCGGGCAGGTAACAGGAAAACTCTCCATCATTGTTGAGTAAGACTTCCCCAGGCACACAACCAACTCGTTTGATAACTTTTTGAGGCTTACCGTTTTCAATGAGGGGCGAGGAAAATAAAATCATAACGTAATCCCCGCTTTTAACCGTATCTCCTGCCGTGTATTTAGCGATAAAAAATATTCTGTGGTTTACAGACGGGGATAGCGTAACAGCAAATCTGGATGGTATTAACGCGCCGCCGGCAATCACCAGGGCAAGGAGGAATATAAAAACTATCCGTTTCTTCCGACTCCAGGTGGCGATTTGTTCCCGGCTACTCAACCACCAATTTTTGATTTTTTCGATATAGTTCAATAGACTCTCCTTCTGCCTACTTTAGCTCAATTACCTTGGCATTTCTCAGAACGGCGTCTCGTGAGAAGACGATGTTGTTCTTTGGAATACTCGTGATAATTTCTTCCATTTTGTCGAGGTTCCTCCTGAGGCCTTCCTGATCGATCTTATTTGCGAGAAATAGATCCCTTTGTGCCTGTACGTATCCCTTCAAATCGACAGTTACTATCCTGGGGGCAAAGTAATGATGATATCCCGCCACACAGGAAAGCGATATTATCAGGCTGATGACAATTGATGTTAGTGTAGGGAAACCCGGAAAATATTTCTTTTTATCTTTTACAGATTGACCTGCTTTCTTGTCTTTGATTTCATTTTGCATAAACTTTCCCCTCTCTCACTATATATGAACATGAGTGCCACTAAAATTTGACGGGATTGGTGAACTTTTTTAATTTTTATGAGATAATTATTATACTGAGGCTCGGGCAGAGCTTTCAGGCGTCAACGTGGTCCGATGGGACGTGCGTTGCCTGCGAAGCCCTCCTCCTTCAGGAGGATGGGAGTGTCAAGCTTTGCCAGGGGACTGGCACTGTGTTTCGTTTGGGCGCAGAAATATACTGCTGGCAGGAAATGTATAATTAGTGATGATAATTCACGGTATATTCATTTTTGATCTTTCAGGCTTGCTCGTTTAATAGCATCTGTTCCGAACTTGTCGGTTATGGTGTCGATTGCCTGAT
>JAUSPI010000228.1 GCA_030655775.1 Syntrophales bacterium | reverse complement strand
TTCTCATATCGGGTTCACTGACAATCTCTATAAGGGGAACTCCTGCCCTGTTAAGATCTACATAACTCGAGGGGTTGTTTTCATCGTGGATAAGTTTTCCCGCATCCTCCTCCATATGAATTCTTGTAACACCTATCCTCTTTTTTTCGCCATTCGTCTCTACGTCTACATATCCGTCTTCTGCAAGCGGATAGGCATACTGGGAAATCTGGTATCCCTTGGGGAGGTCGGGATAAAAATAGTTCTTCCTGGCAAAACTGTTTTCCCCGTTGATACGGCAGTGGATCGCCAGGGCCATCCTTATTGTATATTCCACCACCTTTCTGTTCATGACCGGAAGAACCCCGGGCATACCGATACATATCGGGCAGGTGTGACTGTTGGGAGCCGCCCCGAATTTGGTGGAACAACCGCAAAATATCTTCGTGTTGGTGAGGAGCTGGGCATGAACTTCGAGCCCTATAACAACTTCGTATCCCATTATATTTCCGGTCTCCTGATTTCTATTTTCGAATGTTTCTCGTAAGCAGAGGCCGCCTGAATCAATTTTCCTTCTTCAAAATGGCCGGCCAGAAGCTGAAGCCCTATTGGAAGACCACTTTTCGTATAACCACAGGGGACAGAAATCCCGGGAATTCCGGCAAGGTTGGCTGATAACGTAAATATATCAGAAAGATACATTTGCAGAGGATCATCCGTCTTCTCCCCGATTTTGAAAGCCGGGGCAGGAACTGTGGGGGTAAGAACAACATCGCATTTTCGGAATGCCTCCTCAAAATCCCTCTTGATCAACGTCCTCACCTGAGACGCCTTTTTGTAATAGGCATCGTAGTAGCCGGAGGAAAGGGCGTAAGTGCCGATCATTATTCTCCTTTTTACCTCTGCACCAAAGCCTTCAGAACGGGTTTTTTTGTACATCTCCAAAAGGCCATCCCCCTCTTTGAACTCTGACCGTAAACCGTATCTCACCCCGTCGTAGCGCGCAAGGTTTGAACTAGCCTCTGCAGGGGCAACAACATAATAAACGGCAACGCAATATTCCGAATGGGGCAGGGAAACCTCTATGCATTGTGCCCCGAGTTTCTCCATGACCCCCATCGCGCCCTTGACGGCATCAGACACCTCGGGATCAATCCCCTCAATAAAATATTCCTTTGGTATCCCGATAGTCCAGCCATCTATTCCCTTTGCAATATATTTCCTGTAATCGGGAACTTCCATCGGAACAGACGTGGAATCCATCGGGTCATACCCGGCGATCACGTTCATCAATATGGCACAGTCTTCAACATCCTTCGTGAAGGGGCCAATCTGATCAAGCGACGATGCGAAAGCTATCAGCCCGAAACGTGAGACTCTCCCGTAAGTCGGCTTAAACCCGACCACACCGCACATCGCAGCCGGCTGCCTGATAGATCCCCCGGTATCGGAACCGAGAGAGGCAATACATTCATCGGCGGCAACGGCGGCAGCGGAACCACCGCTGGAACCTCCCGGTATCCTCTCGAGATCCCAGGGATTTCTGGTGATACCGAAGTAAGAGGTCTCTGTCGACGAACCCATGGCAAATTCATCCATATTAGTCTTGCCAATAAATATGGCGCCGGCTTCCCTCAACTTCTTTACCACCGTAGAATCATAGGGAGGGATATAGTTGTGAAGTATTTTTGATCCACAGGTCGTCCTCACACCTTTAGTACACATAATATCCTTCACCGCGATGGGTATTCCGGTGAGGACTTTTATGTTTCCCTTTTTTATCTCTTCATCGGCTTCTTCTGCTTCCTTCAGTGCCGAATCACTAAGGAGTGTAATATAAGAATTAACCTTATCCTCAACTGCATCTATCCTGTTACAAGCTGACTCAACTATAGCGGAAGAGGTAGTCTTCCCCGCTTTTATCATCTCCTGTAATTCATGAATTGTTAACCGGTTTAATTCCACATCATCTCCTGTTAGATTGAGTTCCGAGTTCCGAGTTCAAAGTTCAAAGTTTCAAGTTCGACTCTGAACCCAGAACTCTGAACTCAAAACTCTTAACCCAGAACCCAGATATTCCTATTCTATAACCTTCGGCACCCTGAAGCAGCTCTCCTTTTCATCGGGGGCATTGGTCAGTGCAAGGTCACGGCCAAGAGATTCCTTAACCACATCATCCCTGAAGGCATTGTTCAAAGAGATCGCATGTGTCGTTGGCTGAATGTCAGGGGTGTCGACCTTATTTAACCTATCAATGTACATCAGTATGTCATTGAGCTGAGATGTAAATTTTTCCTGCTCCACCTCGTTAAAATGAAGTCTTGCCAGATGTGCCACATGGCCCACCTCTTCCTTCGTTATCATAAACCCTCCAATTTTAAATTTCGAGTTTTGCCGTCGTTCGTGTAGTGCTAAGCCTGTCCCCGACCATCCCCAACTTTGATCGGGGATCGGGGAGACCTTACAGTACTGCGTAAAATCAATTTGGGAATGTGAAGCTCCCTGCCCACAGGGCGGGACTTCCCGGTAAGGAATATGTTTGTTTTCTATTGCGCCCCCTGCTCCGCCTACAAGGCGGGACATGCGGGATGCGCTTCCGGTCATTGTAGTGTGCAGCCCTTCAGGGCTGTCATTTAATCGGCAGGGCTAAAACCCTATGCTACAGTTATTTGTTAAATATCAGAACACCGGCCAAAACGGCTTGATCTGCCCAATAACCGTTTCAATAACCGTGTCTATTGAGCTGCTGGCATCCCCTGCTGTTTTTGCCAGCTCCTCCTCGGTTACACAAGTTTCTCCGCACATCTCATTAAGCACCACCCTTGCCGATTCAGCAATGCCGGCGATATGATAACCACCTTCAAGAATTACAACAAATTTTCCACCACAGCAACGATCGGCAATATCCATAAGGACCCGTGTCATCTCACCGAAACCACCAGGAGAAACCTTCATTCCACCCAGGGGATCCTTGTAATAGATGTCAAATCCAGCCGAAAGCATGACTATATCAGGATTAAACTCAATGGCGACCGGCTGAAGAATCTGTCTGAAAATCTTTAGATATTCACTGTCCCCCGGCCCACTTCTTAGTGGAACATTTATTGTGTATCCCTCTCCTTTTCCATTACCTATCTCCTGAACACCACCCGTACCAGGATAGAATGGGTATTGGTGTGTCGAGAAATACAAAATTCGAGGATCATCATAGAAGGAGTGCTGTGTACCGTTTCCATGGTGCAGATCCCAGTCAATAATGAGCACCTTCTCCATATTGTGATTCTTTATCGCATGCAAAGCACCGATGGCAACATTGTTAAATATACAGAAACCGGCTGCTCTGTTCGCCTCCGCATGGTGCCCCGGAGGCCTTACAAAGGCAAAGGCGTTGTCCACTTCTCCCTTAACAACACTGTCTATGGCATTACACATCCCCCCTACAGCCAACTTTGCTACATCGTATGATTCCGGTGATGTAGATGTATCTGGATCAAGTGACGTATGAGCCTTACCGGCTGTACTGGCAACCAAGTCTATATAAGAAGACTGATGGATCATCCCTATTTCTTCATGAGTAGCATGGCGAGGTTCTATTTCGATAAATTTCCCTTTCATATCCGGAGCCTCGATCATTTCGTACATTCCTTCCAGTCTTTCAGGCGATTCCGGATGATAAGAACCAGTCTCATGTCTTAGGTATTTATAATCTTTCACAATTCCTGTTTTTAAAGACATCTGTCACCTCCATATTTCTTAACGTAAAGTAGATGGATACTGTTTGAGGTTTCTACCACACAACACTGTAAAAATCAAAAAGTTTTAGAAACAACCAGGTGTTGTAAAAACCATTGACAAACATTCAAAACCATATATATTCCTTAACTCAAAGTTCCGAGTTCAAGGTTTTGAGTTCT
This sequence comes from Syntrophales bacterium, assembly GCA_030655775.1. Classification (NCBI taxonomy): domain Bacteria; kingdom Pseudomonadati; phylum Thermodesulfobacteriota; class Syntrophia; order Syntrophales; species Syntrophales bacterium. The sequence goes on along the minus strand of JAUSPI010000228.1, from coordinate 35,502 downwards.
GAGTTCAAATCGAGGCACGAAACTCAGAACTTTGAACTTTGAACTTTGAACTCGAAACTCGAAACTCGAAACTCAATAACAGAGGATAGTATCATGTTCGGTATTGGCATGCCTGAGCTTATAGTCATTCTCGTTGTGGCATTAATCATTATAGGTCCGAAAAAACTGCCCGATATTGCTAAAGCTCTGGGGAAAGGCTTGTCCGAATTCCGAAGGGCCACAAACGATGTTAAAGAAACTTTGAATGTAGATGAAATCAAGGATGAAATAGATGATATAAAGGATTCACTTGTACACGGTAAAAATGACGAAAAACCACTCTCATCCGAAAAAGACAACAAAGAGAGGCACAAAGACACATAGTTACAAAGGCACAAAGTGACATTAAATTTCTTGTTTTTTCTTTGTGCCTCTGTGCCTTTGTTACTTTGTGCCTCTCTCTTTACATGCAAATTTAAACTAAAGTCTTTACCTGTGGGTAAAGGAATCCCTCCCAGTACCCGTATGGAATATTATAAATGGACAATACTACAGAAGAAAAACAGCCTGTCACTTCCCATCTGGAAGAGCTGAGAAAAAGACTCATATACAGTTTCATCGCGGTAGGTGTCTCTTTTCTAATATGCTTTACCTTTAAGGAATGGCTCTTCAAGATTCTTACTTTGCCTCTTATTGCCACACTCCCCGAAAACAGTTCCATGATATTTACGAGTCTCCCTGAGGCATTCTTTACGTATCTTAAGGTATCCTTCTTCGGAGGATTATTTCTCGCCAGCCCATTTGTCCTGTATCAGATATGGAAATTTATATCTCCGGGACTTTACGTCTCAGAGAAAAAATACGCTTTCCCGTTTGTCCTTTTCTCCACCATCTTCTTTGTTGGGGGATCTCTCTTTGCATATTTTGTTGTTTTCCCTTTCGGGTTTAAATTCTTTGTCGGTTTTGCTACGGATTTTATCAAACCGATGCTTACCTTAAAGGAATTCCTCTCATTTTCGTGTAAGCTTCTCCTCGCATTCGGCATCATCTTCGAACTCCCCATCTTCATGTTTTTCATGGCCCGGATAGGCCTCGTAAACTCCAGAACATTGTCCGCCAAGAGAAAATATGCCATACTAATTGCCTTCATTGTTGCCGCAGTGCTTACCCCTCCTGATATTGTCACCCAGATAATGATGGCCATCCCGGTAATGCTGCTGTACGAAATAAGCATCTGGGTCGTAAAATTGTCAGAAAAAAAGGAGGCCAAGAACAAAGTATAATGGCCGGAGAAAAACTCTCTCTCAAAAGTATAAAAAAGGGGAGCGATGGCAAAAAGGGTTTTATTTCCAGGAAAACTCTTCGGGGAATATTATTCCTTTTAATCATCCTTGCTCTGGCTGGAAGCGGATTTTTATATGTCGCAATAAGAGACTTGCCGAGCATCGCCTCTCTCAAGGATTACAGACCAAGTATAATCACCAGGGTTTATTCCGACGATGATAAACTGATAGACGAATTCTACCTGGAGGATAGAAAGGTTATCTCTATAACACAGACTCCCAAAGTCGTTATTCAGGCCTTTGTTGCTGCGGAAGATGCGCGATTTTTCCAGCACGAGGGCATAGATCTACATGGTATAATTAGGGCTTTTTTCAGAAATGTAGAAGCCGGAAAAATCGTGCAGGGCGGAAGCACAATAACACAGCAAGTCGCTAAATCACTCTTCCTCTCCCCTAAAAAAAGTTATATTAGAAAATTCAAAGAGGCAATTTTAGCATACAGAATAGACAAATATCTTAAAAAGTATGAAATTTTGAATCTCTACCTTAACCACATCTATCTGGGACATGGCACATACGGAATAGAGGCCGCATCGCAAAGATATTTCAGAAAAAGTGCACGGGATCTCACCCTTTCTGAAGCAGCTCTTTTAGCCGGTCTCCCCAAGGCGCCCAGCAGGTATTCTCCTTTCTACCACCCCAAGAGAGCACTCCAGCGGCAGGCCTACGTCCTGAGTAGAATGGCCGAAGCAGAATATATCACTGAAGAAGAAAAGGAGCAGGCACTGAAAGCCCCCTTAGAACTCAAACAATCGAAACAAGAGGAGAAGATAGCACCCTACTTTACCGAAAATATCCGCCGGTACATTCAGACCAAGTACGGAAGCAATGTTCTTTATCGAGAAGGGCTTGAGGTCTACACTACTCTGAATATAGAGATGCAAAAGGCCGCCCGGACAGCGGTGGACAGGGGCTTACGGGAATTAGACAAGCGACAGGGATACAGAGGTCCTCTACAGAGAATACCGATGGAGGAATTTGATTCCTTCCTGAGCAAAATGGATGAAAAGGCAGAAAAAGACCGCATCATAAAGGCTCTCGTAGTAGGTATTGACAGCAAGCAAAAGATTGTACGATTAAGGGTCGGCGAATATAACGGCTCCATGGCCTTAAAGTACATGTCCTGGGCAAGGATACCGGATCCGGATGTGGCTTCAGGCAGCGTCAACATCAGAAATCCTGCGGATGTCCTCAATGTCGGTGACTTAGTGGAAGCAAGAGTTATCGAAATATCAGAAACCGAAGAACCTCACTTGAAACTGGCCTTGGAACAGGAGCCCATCGTGCAGGGATCACTTCTCTGTATGGATGTGAAAACAGGAGAAATAAAGGCCATGGTAGGAGGAAGGAACTTCGATAAAAGTGAGTTCAATCGAGCGACTCAGTCAAAAAGGCAGCCTGGTTCTGCGTTTAAACCCTTTATCTATACAGCTGCCTTTGACAAAGGGTTGACACCTTCTACCACCATTATGGATTCTCCTATTATATTTAAAGACACACTAAAAGACAGCCTCTGGAAACCACAAAATTATGAAGAGAAATTTTATGGACCTACAACCTTGAGAACTGCTCTTGTTCATTCAAGAAACCTCGTAACGATAAAAACTCTCAAGGATATAGGAATAAATTACGCCGCAGACTATGCCGTCAATATGGGGATAAAATCCCCCCTTACAAGAGATCTCTCAATGGCCCTGGGAACCTCAGGAGTAACTCTTTTGGAAATGGTCAGTACATACGGTGTCTTAGCAAACCAGGGGGGAAAGGTAGAACCGTATTACATCAAAAAAATTGTTGATAGAACCGGTCATGTCTTTGAAGAAAACCAGCCCAAAACGGAACAAGTCATAGATCCCAGAATTACATGCATCACAACCAACATCCTTCAGGATGTAGTTCAAAACGGTACGGGATGGAGGGTGAAGGCCCTCAAACGGCCGGTCGCAGGCAAGACGGGAACAACGAACGACCTGAAGGATGCCTGGTTCATCGGATTTACGCCTTCCCTTGCATGCGGAGTATGGATCGGTTTTGACGAAGAGATCCCATTGGGAAAATATGAAACCGGTTCCAGAGCAGCAAGCCCTATCTGGCTCTATTTTATGAAAAAGATTCTTGAAGAGATGCCTGTTGAGTTCTTCCCTGTTCCTGAGGGAGTTATATTCGTCAGGATAGATCCCCAAACAGGCCTCCTGGCAAAACCTGATTCGAAAAAATCCGTTTTTACATGTTTCCTTGAGGGGACCGCCCCTACTGAATATGCACCAGAAGAGAGCACGCATGAGAAGGAAGAATTTTTTAAATACGACCTGGACACACAAAGTTGGAATGAAAAAAAATTGTCGGGACAATAAAAAATTAGATTGACAAGAGATTTTCTTTGTGTCAGATAATAAAATCGTTTTAAAGGAAAAGGAGATATACTAATGGTCCATCAGCTTTTGGCCGTAACAGTTACTGTAGTAAGTGTACTCGTAGTAGTAGTTACGGGGACCGCTGCTTGACTCTTGTAAAGTATTAAAAGGAAAAAAGCCGCGGACCCCACAAAGGTCCGCGGCTTTTTATGCAGAAAGCCGCAATTCTTGAGAAGTGCGGCTTTTTTATTAAGATAGGCAGGTATAAAATGGAAAAAACAGGAGCTGAAATAATCTTACAAACCCTAAAAGAAGAGGGAACCGAGGTAATCTTTGGATATCCAGGAGCAAATACCCTACCCATTCATGATCGTTTAATGGAGTCTCCTATCAAACATTACCTTATGAGGCACGAGCAGGCTGCTGCTCATGCTGCAGACGGCTATGCCAGAGCTACGGGCAAGGTTGGGGTTTGTCTTTCCACCTCGGGTCCAGGTGCCACCAACATGGTTACCGGTATAGCCACCGCCTATATGGATTCGACACCGTTGATCGCCCTCACCGGCCAGGTAACCACAAATCTTCTGGGAAGCGATGCCTTTCAGGAAACGGATATTATCGGCATTACCATGCCCATAACAAAACACAGCTTCTTGTTAAATGATGTAGAAGAAGTGGAGTCCACTTTAAAAGAGGCTTTTGAACTTGCAAGAAGCGGCAGGCCGGGACCGGTTCTCGTAGACATGCCGAGAGATGTCCTGACTGCAAGTTGCAAACTGGACAGCAAAAGCAATAACGGACAAAGATCAAAGAAGCAACATACCAGTCCCAAAGAAAAGCTTGAACAGATAAAGCAAATTGCCACGTATTTAAACAGGGCAGAAAGGCCGATCATCATAATCGGCGGCGGTGTGAAACTGGGCAAAGCCTGTACCCAACTGAGCGAGCTGATTAAAAAAGGTCGAATCCCCTTCGTAACAACCATGATGGGTATTGGATCCATCGATTCCTCAAACGGTTTCAACCTTGGCTTCATAGGAACACATGGTAACGAGTTGGCTAACAGCACCATCCACCACTCGGATTTTATCCTGGCAGTAGGAACCCGCTTCAGTGATCGGAGCACGTCGAACATAGAGGAATTTGCTCCCCTTGCTACCATTGCCCAGATTGACATTGATCCGACTTCAATCGGCAAAAATATAAAGGTGGATCTTCAGTTGATCAGCGATATTCGTGAAGCAATAACCGAAATGATTCCACTGGTAGAAAAAAAGGAAAGGCCTGAGTGGTTTCAAAGAATTAATAAAGAAAGAGAGCTGTCCGAAAAAAGAGGGTCCCGCGAAGGATGCGGCCCTGCCGGAAAACTTATCAGTATGATTCAGGACGTTATGCCGGAAAAAACGACTGCGGTCGCCGATGTGGGGTTAAATCAGATATGGACCGTTCGTTCCTGGCAACCTAAAACGCCCCGCGGCCTGATCACCTGCGGGGGGATGGGTACCATGGGATTCAGTGTCCCGGCGGCAATAGGTGCAAAAATAGGAGTCCAGAACCAGGAAGTGGTAGCATTTTCAGGAGATGGTGGTTTCTATATGAACATCCAGGAATTAGCAACAATAAGCTATTATAACCTTCCTGTAAAGATTGTTGTCTTCAATAATGGTAATCTTGGCATGATACGCCAGCTCCAGGATTTATTCTATGGCGCCCGGTTTAATGCCTGTGAACTCGGAAACAAAGTTGACATGGTAATGGTCGCCAAGGGATTCGGAATCGACGCCGGGAGGGTTTCGGTGAACGACCCTGAGTCCGGTATCGAAAAGATGCGTAAAACAGATGGACCTTATTTATTAGAGGTAATGGTAGATCCTGACACATATGTTTTTCCGCTTATACCGCCCGGTCTATCGAACATAGAGATGATATATAGAAGGTCAGATTAGTGGACCATTTAGATACAAAAACAAAAAGGGGAATCAAGAGATGAACGGTGAAGAACATCTAATATCAATGCTGGTTAATAATAAGCCTGGTGTACTATCACGTGTTGCCGGTGTATTCGGGAGACTCGGCTACAATATAGAGAGCCTCTGTGTGGCAGCAACAACCGATCCTGAAATTTCAAAAATCACCCTGGTTAGTAAATCGAATTCTGATTCCACCGAAAGAACGAAAAAGCAGTTGGAGAAACTGGTTGATGTTGTCGAGGTCACCGAGCTGGGTCAAATACAGTCTGTACAGAGAGAATTGATATTGATCGGAATAAAACTACAGCAGGAACACAGAGCTGAAATAGCGCGAGCGGTTGATATATTTGGGTGTAAGATTATCTCGATGAAATCTGATTACTATATTCTTGAAGTCGTCGATAATAAAGAAAAAATAGAGACGGTTCTCAATTATTTTGCACCATTGGGTATCGAAGAAATTGCCAGAACAGGAGTAATCGCTTTGCAGAAGGATAAATAGCGTGGCATAGAATAATATCAAAATTCCAAATATGATGGTCTCGTAAAAAGTCCAAATCTTGTCACTCCCGCGCAGGCGGGAGTCTATAACACCTTACAATAACTGGATTCCCGCCTACGCGGGAATGACAGAGAGGAACGAAATCCGACTTTTTACAAACTTGCCAAATATTTCTCTTGACAATATGATTTTTTTTGTGAGATAGATAACGGACTATTTTTAGGATTGATATAAAAGATGAAAAAGATCGAAGGTGCCATTACCAATATTAAAAGTGCCGTTATAATTATAGGCATAATTATACCCTTCTATATGGAGACTGGGTGATGGTTTGATCTTTTCATGATACTTTATTTAAAAAAACCGTTGCCAGCTCTGGTAACGGTTTTTTAATATCCTAAACCCAAAGGAGATATTCAGATGAAGTTAAAAGGACCTCAAATTTTCACAAAGACCTTGCGTGAAGAAGGAGTAGAAATAATCTTCGGGTTCCCTGGTGGCGCTGTCCTCGACATTTACGACCAGATCTATAAAGAAAATTTTCCTCATATACTGGTCCGTCACGAACAGGGTGCGGCGCATGCAGCAGATGGCTATGCCAGATCATCAGGTAAAGTGGGCGTTTGTCTCGTTACTTCCGGACCGGGAGCCACAAATACGGTAACCGGTATCGCCACAGCTTATATGGACTCCGTACCTATGGTTATATTTACCGGACAGGTTACGTCACCAACCATCGGTACCGATGCATTCCAGGAGGCCGACATCACGGGAATTACAAGACCCTGTACAAAGCATAATTTCCTGGTTAGAAATATTGAAGATCTGGCAAAAACGATCAAAGAAGCATTTTACATCGCCAGGTCAGGACGTCCTGGGCCAGTGCTGGTAGATCTTCCCAAAGACATCATGCAGTCCGAAACAGAATATAAGGAATCTAATTCTTTAAAATTAAGTTTCACCGAACCTAAATATCTTCCTGACGCTAAACAGCTTCAACAGGCCCTGGAACTTATAAAGAAAGCTAAGAGGCCCCTTCTGCTGGTAGGAGGTGGAATTATACTTGGAAGAGCAACTAATGAACTGAAAGAATTCGCTGAAAAAACCAAAATTCCTGTCACCGCAACTTTGATGGGTCTTGGCGCTTTTCCCGGAACTCATCCTCTATGGCTCGGTATGCCGGGTATGCACGGCACCTATTATGCGAACATGGCAATATGTAACTGTGATCTTATGATAACTATCGGAACTCGCTTCTCTGACCGTGTTACGGGGAAAACTTCCACATTTGCATCAAATGCAAAGATTATTCATATTGATATAGATGCCGCTTCAATCAATAAAAATGTCCTCGCAGACATACCGATTATAAGTGACGCCAAATCCGCACTACAGGAGATGAACCAGTCGTTAGACCAAGACCATTTTGCCGTCAACGAGGAAGAAAACAAAAAATGGCTTGATCAGATAGCAGAATGGAAAGCGTATGCACCCTTAACCTCCTACTCTGAAGGTGACAAAATCAAGCCTCAGAAAGTCATTGAAACACTGTATAAGCTCACTAAGGGAGAGGCCATCATAGCAACCGAAGTAGGACAAAACCAGATGTGGTCAGCTCTGTATTACCATTTCGATTACCCTAATACCTTTCTCTCTTCGGGAGGACTCGGTACCATGGGTTATGGTTTCCCCGCTGCCATAGGCGCGCAGGTTGCATTCCCTGATAAAACGGTCGTTGATATCGCCGGGGACGGAAGCATACAGATGAACATTCAGGAACTGGCTACTGCCGTAAACTATAAACTTCCCGTTAAGATTGTAATTCTGAATAACGGGTACCTCGGCATGGTACGCCAGTGGCAGGAACTGTTCTATGAAAAGCGATATTCCCACAGTGATATAAGTCAGATTCCGGACTTTGTGAAACTGGCAGAAGCTTATGGAGCTGTCGGTTTGAGAGCCACGAAACCGGAAGAAGTAGAACCCACGCTAAAAAAAGGCTTGAATATTCCGAATACAGTCGTAATGGATTTCCATGTTGAGCGGGAAGAAGGTGTCTTCCCCATGGTAAAACCAGGCACCTCCCTGAGCGAAACGAAACTGAAAAAAGAAGAATTGTCATAATACAAGAAAGGAAAATGATGCCATGGAGAGGAAGGATCAGACAATTACATTTCTGGTTAATAACAAACCGGATGTTCTTGCAAGGATTGCAGGAGTATTTAGCGCACGGAGCTTTAATATAGAGAGCATCAGTGCAAACATAACGATGAATCCCGAAATTACGAAAATTATTATTGTAACAAGAGGTGATACGGCAACAGTCACAAAAATCAAAAACCAGACAAAAAAACTGGTTGATATCCTTGAGGTTTCTCATTTAAAAGAAAAATCGTCTCTTCAAAGAGAAATGATACTGGTTAAAGTGAAACTAACGAATGAGAACAGAGGCAAGGTAATGGAGATCATAAAAGACTATAATTGCAGGTTAATCACCCTGGAAGCGAATCATTGTGTCCTAGAAGCAACAGGAAATAAAAACGAAGTCAAGAATATCTTGAAACGACTTGAACGACTTGGTATAGAAGATCTGAGCAGATCAGGAATCTTAGCACTATAAAAACAAAGGAGTGATAACATGGCAACGATTGATTTTGGTGGTAGCATAGAAGAAGTAGTTACTTCAGAAGAGTTTTCCCTGGAAAAAGCAAGGGATGTCTTGGCGAATGAAACAATTGCCGTCCTTGGATATGGCGTTCAAGGTCCTGCACAGGCCCTGAATATGAAAGATAACGGCATAAATGTCATTGTGGGACAGTGGGAACAAGACAAAGTATTCTGGGACAAAGCGATAAATGACGGTTTTAAACCGGGAGAGACCCTTTTTTCTCTGGAAGAAGCAGCAGAAAGAGGAACTATTGTCGCAATGTTGATTTCCGATGCAGCACAGATGGCTGTGTGGCCGAAGATCAAGGGCCTTTTAAAAGAAGGCGATGCCCTCTATTTTTCTCACGGTTTTTCCATCGTATACAAAGATCAGACGAAAGTTATTCCTCAGGACAATATTGACGTAATTATGGTGGCTCCCAAAGGTTCCGGGACCACAGTAAGGTCTAATTTCCTTGAGGGTAGCGGGATAAATTCCAGTTATGCTATTCATCAAGATTATACCGGAAGAGCCGAAGAGAGAACTCTGGCTATGGGAATAGCTGTAGGGTCAGGATATCTCTTTCCGACAACCTTTGAAAAAGAGGTACACAGCGACTTGACCGGTGAGCGAGGCGTACTGATGGGATGTCTGGCAGGTATCATGGAAGCCCAGTATAATTTATTAAGAAAACACGGTCATAGTCCGAGTGAAGCATTTAATGAAACAGTTGAAGAACTTACCCAGAGCCTGATACGCCTGGTAGGCGAAAATGGGATGGACTGGATGTATGCCAACTGCAGTACCACGGCACAGCGTGGAGCACTTGACTGGAAACCGAAGTTCAGGGATGCCGTAGCTCCTGTCTTTGACGAACTTTACGATAGGGTGGTTTCCGGTGAAGAAACAAGGGTAGTGCTCGAAGCAAACAGCAGACCCGATTACATGAAAGGGCTTCAAAAAGAACTGGGGGAGATACGGAATTCCGAAATGTGGAAAGCCGGGGCTGCAGTTCGTGCGCTCAGACCGGAAAAACGTAAAAAGTGACCTGCTATCGGCTAAAGCCGATAGTTCGAGGCACAAAGGCACATAGCTGCAAGGGCACAAAGTGATATTTCTTTTATCTTTTCTTTGTGCCTCTGTGCCTTTGCCACTTTGTGCCTCTACCATAACATACAAAATCAAACTAAAGCCTTCGCTTAAAGGCGAGGGCTTTTCTCTCACTCCCCGAATGGGACATCAAGGAGGAATCTATGAGAAGTGATCTGATCAAAAAAGGCATGGAAAGGGCACCGCATCGGTCTCTGTTCAAGGCTATGGGATATACTGATGAGGAACTCTCACGACCGCTGATCGGTATTGCCAACTCCGCCAATGAGATCGTGCCCGGTCATGTCCATCTCGACATGATTGTCGAAGCTGTAAAGGCGGGCATATACATGGCTGGGGGAACACCTGTAGAATTTTCCACAATTGGTGTATGTGACGGTATCGCCATGGGCCACACAGGAATGAAATATTCCCTTGCCAGCAGGGAGCTGATTGCCGATTCTGTTGAGATTATGGCGATGGCCCATCCCTTCGATGGTCTTGTAATGGTTCCCAACTGCGATAAGATTATACCCGGTATGCTGATGGCAGCACTCCGTTTGAATATCCCATCTATATTTGTAAGCGGAGGCCCTATGATGGCCGGCAACCTGGCAGGTAAAACGGTTGACCTGGTTAGCGTATTCGAGGGTGTAGGGAAAGTAAAATCAGGCAAGATGACCGAAACTGAATTAAAGGCACTGGAAGACTGTGCATGTCCCGGTTGTGGCTCATGTGCCGGAATGTTTACGGCGAATTCGATGAACTGCATTACAGAAGCGCTTGGTTTGGGTCTTCCCGGGAATGGTACGATCCCAGCCGTACAGGCCGCCCGCAGACGTCTCGCAAAGACCGCCGGGATGGAAATCATGAATCTTGTAAAAAAAGATATCAAACCGAGAGATATTGCAACGCTTGATGCCTTCAAAAATGCAATTGTAATGGATATGGCGCTCGGCTGTTCTACCAACACAGTTCTCCATATTCCTGCCATCGCTCACGAGGCGGGTATAAAGCTGGACATCGACCTGTTCAATGAAATCAGTGAGAAAACTCCCAACATCTGTTACCTAAGCCCCGCAGGTCCTCATCACCTTGAGGATCTTGACATGGCAGGTGGTATTCAGAGCGTCATGAAGGAGATAAGCAAAACAGGCGCCATCAATCTCGAATGTATGACGGTCACAGGAAAAACGGTGAAAGAAAACTTAGAAGGCGTTACAGTTATCGATTACGAAGTAATCCGATCCGTTGAAGACCCGTACGCAAAAGTCGGGGGAATTGCGATCCTCAGAGGCAACCTGGCTCCGGATGGATGCGTAGTCAAACAATCGGCCGTTGCACCGGACATGCTGGTAAACGAGGGTACCGCCCGCGTCTTTGATTCAGAAGAAGAAAGTATTAAAGCTATTCTCGATGGGGACATCCGGCCCGGAGATGTTGTCGTTATCCGCTACGAAGGGCCGAAAGGTGGCCCCGGAATGAGGGAGATGCTTTCCCCCACATCGGCAATTGTCGGCATGGGTCTCGATAAATCGGTGGCACTCATTACCGACGGTAGATTCAGCGGGGGCACACGGGGTGCTGCCATAGGGCATATCTCTCCGGAAGCGGCCGAGAGTGGTCCCATAGGCCTGGTAGAAGAAGGTGATATTATTGCGATAGATATCCCAAAGAAAAAGATTACCCTTAAAATAAGCCAGGAAGAAATAGATAAAAGAAAAAAGTCTTTTAAACCGAAACCACCAGCAATGAAGAGCGGGTATCTCGGCAGGTATGCCAAACTGGTCACATCAGCAAATACCGGGGCTATCTTTAAAGAATAGCGTAATGAAAAAACTCTTCCTCTTCGACTTTGACGGAGTTGTTGTCGACTCGTTAGAACTATATGAAAAAGCTGTTAATCTATGTCTGGAAAAAATCGGATGTCCACTGATAAGGAATCGTTCCGATTTTATGGCGCTTTTTGAGGAAAACTTTTACGACTCCATCCGCAAGAAGGGAGTTAATGTTGAAGAATTTATTAAAATGTCGGCGATTATCGCTCCGACATTGAATTATGACAAGGTTTTCCCACATTATAATCTGGCACCCGTCCTCGCAAAACTCAAGAAAGATAACTTTCTGCTAATTGTTTCATCCAACTCAAACTATGCCATAAATCTGATGCTCTCAAAGTACAAGTTTGACCATTATTTTCAAGATGTTATGGGATATGAACACACATTCAGCAAGAGCGAAAAGATTATCCAGTCGATGAATACGTTAAAGGTTGCAAAGGAAAAAACCTATTACATAGGAGATACAGCGGGGGATATCAAAGAAGGAAAAGAGGCCAGGGTTAAAACTGTCGCGGTGACATGGGGATGGCACTCAAGGGAGAAACTGAAATCAACCAGCCCGGATTATATTATTGATACTCCCGAGAAGCTCTTGCAAATTTAAAAATGCACCGTGCTCGTATTCCCAGCAGCAAGCTTTCGGAGTTTCGATAAATCAAAACTGCAAAGAATAAAAGGACTTGACAATCATTAAATTGTTTTATAACATATATCTATATTTTTGAAATGGGAAAGATTATGAAGTTCACAGACATTATTCGTCAAACAGCAATAGCAGCGGCAGCCAGGGCTAAAAAGCCCGTGGTTTGTGGTGAACTGTAACCATTGACAGCATAAAACTTCTCAGGCCATGGGCAAAACAGATTAAGATGCTGCCCATGGCCTTTTTGTATTTATCAAAGGCCTTGGACAGCAATTATTCAGGGCTTTTTTATATTATTCAGATTACTGACTTACAAACCCTTCGGGAGATATCAATTATGGAAACAACAGAAAACTCTATAAAATTATCTAACAGGATGAATCTCTTGCCCCCTTATCTCTTCGGCAAAATTAATAAGGTTAAACTGAAAAAAAGGAGAGCTGGGATAGATATCATAGATCTGGCCATGGGGAATCCCAGTGATCCAACTCCCCAGCCGGTCATAGACAAGCTGCGTGAAGCCGTCCAGGATCCACGAACCCACCGTTATTCAGTAGCGGCAGGCATATACAACTTCCGCAAAGAGCTCGCGAAATATTACGAAAAACATTATCAGGTCTCGCTAAACCCGAATAATGAAGTGTTATCTACAATAGGTTCAAAGGAAGGCGTTTCACATCTTTCCCTGGCACTGCTGGGTCCAGGGGATACAGCCATCGTTCCTGTCCCTGCCTTTCCAGTACATATTTACTCCGTTGTTATTGCCGGCGGAAACGTCATAAATGTTCCTATTGTAGAAGATGAAAAGTTTCTGAAAACAGTTGATTATTTATGCAAAACAACCCTGCCAAAACCCAAGGTACTTTTTCTCAATTACCCGCATAATCCTACCACAAAGACAGTGGAAATCGGATTTTTTGAGGAGATCGTCAAAATGGCAAAGAAAAACAATCTGATAGTTGTCCATGATTTTGCTTATGGCAGGATAACTTTTGATGGCTACAGGGCACCAAGCTTCCTCCAGGTGAAAGGGGCAAAAGATGTCGGAGTAGAATTTGGAACTATGTCTAAATCATATAATATGGCAGGTTGGAGGGTTGGCTACTGTGCTGGAAACCCAACCATCGTAGGTGCCCTGGAAAAAATAAAAGGTTACTATGATTACGGTTTGTTCCAGGCCATTCAGATTGCATCCATTATAGCCTTAAGGGATTGTGAAGACTTTATAGATACTCAAGTCTCTATCTATGAAGGGAGGCGCGATGTACTTTGCGATGGGCTCAATAATATTGGATGGAATGTAGAGAAACCAAAGGCCTCGATGTTTGTCTGGACACAGATACCCGAACAATTTAAAGAAATGGGCTCACTCAATTTCGCCATCAAGCTCATGGAGGAAGCGGAAGTCGCTGTTTCCCCCGGTATCGGTTTCGGAAAAGAGGGGGAAGGATACCTGCGAGTGGCTCTGGTTGAAAATGAAAACAGAATCAGACAGGCCATAAAGCAGATAAAACGGGTATTAAACGGGAAAAACAACAAAAAGGCTGTATAGAAAAGGACAGCAAAAGGGGACAGATTTATCTGTCCCCTTTTGCTTAATGTTATCTAATCCAATCATAATCCTTCCCTTGACATACAGGAAAGCGATAAATATATTATTGTCAAAAGATAAAGCATAATGCCTAAGAGCCCGTCCCTGTTTTCACAGAAGTAAACTCTGCAAAAGCAGTGGGAAACTTTTTATAAAGAAGTCAAATTGGTAAGGACTATGGAAGATCATATCATAAAGATATTTAAAGAAAGCAGCCAACTCAAAGAGGTCTTCATTAATGAAAACCTTGTTGGGATTGTAAAAGTTATTGAAGTTATAACAGAAGCTCTAAAGGAAGAAAACAAAATACTTCTCTTCGGAAATGGAGGAAGCGCTGCTGATGCTCAGCATCTGGCAGCAGAATTTGTAAACAGATTTGTGATAGAAAGACCTCCACTTCCGGCAATCGCTCTTAGTGCTGATACCTCTGTAATAACAAGTATTGGCAACGATTATGACTTTTCAGAAATTTTCGCCAAGCAGATCAGGGCAATAGGAAAACCCGGAGATGTAGCCTGGGGTATAAGCACCAGCGGCAACTCCGCTAATGTCGTAAAAGCCCTGGAGACTGCAAAAAAAATGAACCTGATTACAATCGGCTTTACAGGAAGAGATGGAGGCAATGTCCTTAAAATAGCCGATTATTGCTTGAATGTTTCTTCCAATAGTGTCCCTCGAATTCAAGAAGTTCATATTACAACAGGACACGTCATCTGCGAAATGGTGGACTACAAGTTGTTTCAAAGACCGGAGGGTGAATAGTGACGAATAAAAAAGAAAGAAAGAACCAAAGTGACACTAAAAAGAAGTTTGGGGAAAATAGCAAAAAGAAGGATATTAAACATAGAGAAAAAACAGAGCTTCAGAAAGAGCTTTCAGAAGAAGACACCTTAGATCTCCTGACGAAGCTTGAGGAAAAGGAAAAAGAAGCATCCGAAAATCATGATAAGTTTTTGCGCATAGCTGCAGAACTTGATAATTATAAGAAACGCATTGCAAAAGAACGAACTGACTTCATAAAGTACGGCAATGAAAGCATCGTCAAAGACATGCTGCCTATAATAGACAGCTTGGACAGGGCACTGGAACACGCAAGCAACTCGGAAGATTTTGGCGCATTTATAGAAGGTCTCAAGCTTGTCCAGGAACAATTCCTCGGCTGTCTGGAAAAACATGGTGTAGAAAGTATTCAATCAGTTGGAATGGATTTTGACCCTAATGTGCATGAGGCAATGTTGCAGGTAGAAAGCGAAAAGTATGGAGAAAACAAAATTGTGGAGGAATTTGAAAAAGGATATCTTTTGAACGGGAGATTGTTGAGACCTGCCAAGGTTTCCGTTTCGAAAAGTGTGAAAAAATAGAAGAATAATTTAGATCATAAATAGGAAATATTAAGGAGGTTTACTTTAAAATGGGAAAAATAATAGGCATTGATTTAGGAACAACCAATTCGTGTGTCGCCGTAATGGAAGGAGGAGATCCTGTTGTCATAGCCAATCAGGAGGGAAACAGGACAACACCTTCTACGGTTGCCTTTACCAACAGTGACGAGAGGCTGGTGGGACAAACCGCCAAAAGACAAGCGATAACCAATCCTGAAAATACCGTTTATGCCATAAAGAGACTCATTGGAAGAAAATTTTCCTCCCCAGAGGTTCAGCGTGACACAACTATCAGCCCCTTCAAGATTACCGAAGCTAAAAATGGAGATGCGCAGGTTACCATAAAGGGCAAAAATTATAGTACACCGGAAATATCTTCAATGATTCTGGTAAAGATGAAACAGACTGCCGAAGATTATCTCGGCGAAAAGGTTACCGACGCAGTAATCACTGTGCCCGCGTATTTTAACGATTCCCAGAGGCAGGCAACAAAGGATGCGGGGAAGATTGCCGGACTAAACGTTCTGAGGATTATCAATGAACCGACCGCCGCGTCTCTCGCTTACGGTCTTGACAAGAAAAAGGATGAAAAGATCGCAGTATTTGACCTTGGTGGAGGAACCTTTGACATATCCATCCTGGAGCTGGGTGATGGGGTTTTCGAAGTTAAAGCAACCAACGGGAATACGCACCTGGGAGGGGAAGACTTTGATCAGAAGTTAATGGATTACCTGGCAGATGAATTCAAGAAAGATCAGGGTATAGACCTGAGAAATGACAAAATGGCCTTACAAAGGATCAAGGAAGCGGCAGAAAAGGCGAAGATGGAACTTTCTACCTCGATGGAAACCGATGTTAACCTTCCTTTTGTTACCGCTGACGCATCAGGCCCCAAGCATATGAATATAAAACTTACCAGGGCTAAACTGGAAATGCTGGTTGATGACCTGGTAGCAAAAGTGGAAGCTCCCTGTAGAACTGCTCTCAAAGATGCCGGGCTTACAACAAAAGATATAGATGAGGTTGTCCTGGTTGGTGGCATGACCAGAATGCCGGCAGTTCAGCAGAAGGTTAAGCAGATATTCGGAAAAGAACCAAGTAAGGGAGTTAACCCTGATGAAGTCGTTGCGATAGGAGCTGCAATTCAGGCAGGGGTGTTAGCCGGTGACGTAAAAGATGTCTTGCTGTTAGACGTAACTCCTCTCTCTTTAGGGATAGAGACTTTAGGCAGCGTTATGACCAGGCTGATTGAAAAAAACACGACCATTCCCACAAAGAAAAGTCAGATATTTTCTACCGCCGCGGATAATCAGCCTGCCGTGAGCATCCATGTGCTCCAGGGAGAACGTTCCATGGCAGGAGACAACAGGACACTCGGAAGATTTGAACTGGTGGGTATTCCCCCGGCACCGAGAGGTCTTCCTCAAATAGATGTTACATTTGATATCGATGCCAACGGTATCGTTCATGTTTCCGCCAAGGATATGGGAACAGGAAAGGAACAGAGCATCAAGATCACCTCTTCGAGCGGTCTTTCTGAAGAAGAAATAGATAAATTAGTGAAAGAAGGCGAGGCGCATTCTGAGGAGGACAAAAAGAAGAAAGACTTAATCGAGGCCCGAAATCAGGCTGACTCAATGATTTACAGTGTTGAGAAAAATCTCAAAGAGTTTGGAGATAAGGCAGGGGCAGGGGAAAAGACAAAAATCGAAGAGGCCATTGCAAAAGTTAAGACGGCCATAGAGGGTGATGATATCAATGCCATAAAGGCTTCCCAGGAAGAGCTGACCCAGGTATCCCACAAGCTTGCTGAGGCCATGTATGCCAAGACAGCAGCAGGACAGGCAGGATCAGAAACAGACACAACCTCTGCTCCGGAAGAGGAAGGAAAAGGGGAATCCGAAAAGAAAGAGGATGATGTTGTAGATGCTGATTTTGAAGAGGTCAAGTAAAGGCAACTATCAGCGGTCAGCAATCAGTCATCAACTTTAAAAATGATATGCTCTGAAGTCATAATAATTGACCGGGGGCGCATCCCGCAAGGGGGCGCAATGAAAATAAACATATTGTTCGCAACAGCTCACTATCTCCGATTATTCGCCTTCGGCTCATGAATCTTCGATTTCCTTGCCGGGAAGCTCCTTGCCCGTAAGGGGGAACTTCCCTTACGGGCATTTTTATTTTAATTCGAATGTATGAAAAAATTTGCAACAGGAAAGATTACTTCAATGGTAACCCGTTTTCCTAAGATTACTGTTTTTTCGATTCAGCTCCTCTTAATTTGTGCCCTTGTTCTTACTTTCATTCTACCGGCCTTGTCTTCATCATATTCAACCAGTCAAAATCCGGAATGTAGCGTAACACTGCTTAAAAACAGAGATTACTTTCCTGCCATGATAAAGGCAATCCACGGCGCTGAAAAAGAAATCGTCATGTCCCTTTTTTTGTTCAAGACAAACGGTTACAGGAAAAATTATCCTGATAGACTCCTCAATAATCTGATTCGGGCAGCCGAAAGAGGAATTAAGGTAAAGATTCTCCTCGAAATAGGAAAAGATTCAAACTCACAGATAAACAAAAATAATATGGAAACGGCAAAAAGGTTGAAAAACGGAGGAATTGACGTTTATTTTGATTCCCTACATACTACAACCCATACAAAGGTGGTTGTAATTGATAGAAGGTATACCTTTTTGGGAAGCCATAATCTGACCAATTCTGCATTGAAATACAATAACGAACTCTCTATTTTCATAGATTCTACGAAGGTGGCCAGGGAGACGCTCAGTTATATTGATTCACTTTATAGATAGTTCAGAGTTCAGGGTTCAGGGTTTAAAGTTCAAATCGAAATCTGGAACTCGGAACTCGTAATGAGGAGAAAAACTTGATTTTAACAAGGTGGCTTAAAACATTAGTGGTCTGCTGTTTTGTCCTTATCCTGCTCTTAGCGGGGTGTGCCGGAATACCTTTAGTTGAAGAAGAAAAAATGTTGATGCCACCTGAAATTCCTAAAGAATTCCTCTTCACATTCAACAATGCTGAGAAGGCATTCAATGGAGGAATGTTAGATGAAGCACTGAGTCTCTATGGAGAAATTCTAAAACAGCATCCCCCGGAAGACTTGGCAGCATGGACTTATTTCAAGACAGGCGAGACATATATTATCAAGGGAGAATTTGAGGAAGCCGTTAAATTTTTTGATGCAATAGCTGAAAAATTCCCAAGAAATCCACTCTACAATGAGGCCCGCTATCAACTTGCTTTCTGTTACTCCAATCTGGGAAGGTATGATGTTTCCCTCAAAATAGCAGAGAATCTTCTGAAAGAGAAGGTTTCACCCTACCAAAAAGCTCGGATATTGACGCTTGTCGGTGACAACTTTGTCGGACTTGGAAAACCTTATGACGCCTTTGCATACTATATGAATGCTCTCAAGAAAAATCCCTCTCCAATTCTCACAGATGATATAAAAAAGAAGGTCATAGACGTTATTGATAAAAGGTCATCCATAGACGAACTTGAAAGTACATACCAATCCCAATGGTATGGATACCCCCGGGGATATATCCTCTTTGCCCTGGCCGAGGCCCATTATCAAAACAAGGATTTTAAAAACGCAAAGAAACACATCAATAAATTCCTCTTTTATCATGGAGAGAGCCACCCACGCTTCGAAAAAGCGACAAAGCTTCATCAGAGGCTAACAGAGATTGAAACTGTAGACCACCATGCCATAGGTTGTATTCTCCCTCTCACCGGAAGATATGCCCGCTATGGAAACAAAGCATTAGAAGCTATTATTCTCGCAACCGGAATATTCGACCCTGAGAAAAAAAGCCCGATAAAACTTATTATTGAAGATTCGAAAAGCGATCCAGTTACAGCTAAAGAGGCAGTGAGCAAATTAGTCAAACAGGATAATGTGATCGGCATTTTAGGTCCTCTCGGAAGTGCAACTGCTCTTGAGGCTGCCAGGGAAGCTCAAAAACTGAACGTTCCGATACTGACACTGACTCAGAGTGAGGGAATAACCAAACTTGGAGACTACATATTCCGGAATTTTCTGACCAGTCTCATGCAGGTAAGTACCCTTGTGAAGTACTCTATTCAAAACCTTGGGATAACCAGCTTTGCCATACTCTATCCAACAGATAACTATGGTATTGAAATGATGAACCTCTTCTGGAATGAGGTGCTGCGCTGGGGAGGGGAAATAAGGGGTGTGGAGTCATATGATAGCAACCAGACAGATTTCGGAAGAGAAATCAAAGCATTAACCGGCCTCAATTTTATTGAAAAGAAAAAAGAGGCAGAAGAGAAGCCAGAACCGATAATCGATTTCGATGCCCTTTTTATTCCCGATTCACATTCCAGGGCAAGGATGATAGTTCCCCAATTAGCTTTTTATGATGTAACAGGAATTCAAATACTCGGTACCAATAGCTGGAATTCCCCACAGCTCCTCGAAGGAGAAAGTAAATACCTTGACGGAGCGATTTTCGTCGACGGTTTCTTCCACGACAGTTTTTATCCTGATGTCAGAAATTTTATTGATAATTTTTATGTTACCTACGGCAGGGAACCTGATGATTTAGAAGCCCTGATCTACGATGCGGCCGGCATCATGGTAAATACCTTAAACAAAGCCGAGATAAGAGACGATCTGAGAATCAATCTTTTAAACTTAAAAGATTATCCCGGCATTACAGGAAAAACATCCTTTTCAGAAACGGGAGAAGTAGAAAAGTCGCTCTTCGTTCTCACGGTAAAAGGCAAAAAATTCGTTCAGATCAATTAGGGTTCCTGTTCGTAATACCTGTCAAGCAACTGGACAAGATTTAACGATTGAGCAGATATTCTATGTCGTTCTAATCCTTCCTTGAACTGTATTACACATCCCGGGCAGATGGAAGCGATACAGTCCGGCTCTAAATCTCGTATCGATTGTACCTTGAGATCAAAAATCTTTCTCGATTGTTCCGTATGCAAAAAAGTATACCCGCCTGCCCCGCCGCAGCACCCTTCCTCCAGTTCCACCATTTCTTTTACGATTTTCCTCAAAATCTCCCTCGGCTGCCTGGTAACTCCGGCCACAACCAGGTGGCATGAATCGTGATAGGCCACTTTTAGATTAAGCTTATCCTGCAGCCCAAGTTCAAGTTCCCGGGAATATTTCATCAAAAACTCACTGATATCATAAGAGATACCGGAGATAAACGCTGCCTTTTCACGATATTCCCCGTCATTTTCAAAAATACGGGCGTAGTCTTTCAGCCTTTCGGTACATGAACCGCAGGTGGATACGATTGCCTCAACCCCCCGGCTCTCAAAACTCTCCAAAATCCTGCGCGCATTATCGAGGGCCTCTTTTTCGTAACCGTAATAACTCATGGGAAGGCCGCAACACCCCTGACTGGGAATAAATACCTCAAAACGATTTTTCTGAAGTACCCGGATAGTGGCTTCCGCTACACCATCATCGACTATCATGCTTCCGCATCCGATGAACAGGGCGACTTTCATCTTCGGATTTTTCACCGGCTCTATCAATTTTTTAGCTCTTTCCACCAGGTCGTCTCTTCTCAGGTCAGGAAGGTACCTGTTTTTATCCCAACGTGACCACTTCAAAGAATCATTATAGATGAAAGGGATATACCTCATCAAAGACCGCACAAAGGGATTATCATAAAGCGGTTTTGTTTTTGCCATAATTTTGGCAACTCTCTTGAATTTCTCAAAGTTATAGGTCATAAGCCGGACAAGAAATCGAGTATTGGAAAAAGCACCGGGGTTCTTAGCTTTTTCCTGTTCCAGAAGAAGGCAAACATCTACTCCGCTGGGGCACCTGACAGTACACTTTTTACAACCCAAGCAGAGAGAAATCAGTTCATTAATTTTTTTTCTATCTTCCTGAACAGTATCCTCCCGATTTTTGAATCTAATCAACTGTAATAGAGGCCTGCCCCCTTCTTCCCCTCCTTCGATACGAAAAACGGGGCATACCTCTTTACAGTAACCACAATCGATACAGGAATGATCCTCCTCGCTTACATAATCTAAGGGATACTTCAGATCGTCAGTTACCCTTCGTTCACCAAAGATTACCCCCGGATTTAAGATTCCCCTGGAATCAAATATCTCCTTTACCTCACGCATATATCCGAAAACCTTTCCCCCCCACTCTTTTTCCAGATAATTGGTGCGAACTCGTCCTATCCCGTGTTCCGCTGTTATAGTACCCCGATATTTGAATACCGTTTCGTAGACCTCATCCATCAATTTGATAAGCAGCTTTTTCGATTCGTTATCATCGAGATTAATCAGGGGTCTCAGATGGAGATTACCATCGCCGGCATGTCCGTATATTCCAACAACCAGGTCATACTTTCGGAAAATTTTCTCAAGATCACCGATAACATCCGCCAGATTAGAAGCTTCAACCCCTATATCTTCCACAAAGGCTACCGGTTTCAGTTCTTTACTATAGGTTGACAAGATGGGAACCAGCGACTTTCTCGCTTCCCACAGTTGGGTCTGTTTCTCTTCGTTTTCCGTCTCCGAACGTATTTTCCGGCAGAGGCGATAGCCCTTCTTTTCAATCATCTTTTTTAGCTCATCTGTCTTCTTAAACCTCTCTTCTCCCTCAAATTCGACCAGAAGCATATGCACTTCCCCTCCGGGTATTCCAAGGCCGGGATATCGCTCCTTCACCAACCCCAGGGAAGTGACATTCATCAACTCAATTGCGGACGCCCCCATCTCCTTGATACGGGAAACAGCGTCTCCTGCCTCCTGGAGTTTTTTAAAGTAGATAAGACTGGTTGCTTTTCCCTGAACAATCTTTTTCACTTCCAACTTCAGCCGGGTAAAAACCCCTAATGTCCCTTCACTCCCTACCAGAAGATGAGAAACGATTTTACCGGACTCATGGTACTTAAAAAATGCACTTAGATTATAACCGCTTGCTGTCTTGATCCCTTTTTTCGCCTCAAATATTTCTTTTACCTTCCGATCTTTCCTTATCCTGTTTCCTAAATCGGTGATCTTTGCCCTTATCTCTTCGGGAATGGTCACCGGGTGGGAAGTGTCTGCGAGGACCCCGTCGGCGGTTACAAACTCCACCGCTTCAAGATAGTCATCCATGGAGCCATACTTTACCGACCGGGCACCGCTGGCCTTGTGGGCAATATTCCCCCCGATCATACATATCTCCCTGCTGGAAGGCTCTGGAGGCAGAAAAAGACCCTTTCCCTTGAGATAGAGGTTCAATCGGTCATAAATCACCCCCGGCTCCACGTCTACGAAAAATCTTCCCTCCTTCTCCTCCAGCCTTATTATCCGGTTCATATTCCGGGAAAAATCGAGGATGATCCCCTCGCCCAGACAGGATCCCACCAGATTCGTTCCCGCAGTCCGTGCGGTTATAGAAATTTTATACTCACGGGCTATTTTCACGACGGCAATTACATCCTCGGCATTCCGGGGACAAACAACAACCGATGGCCTTATCCGGTAGATACTGGCATCGTATGAATATTTTTCCCGGGAAACATTGTCGGAATAGACTTGACCTGTAATCTTTTTTTCTAAGGCCTTAATAATAGCTGCTCTTGAATCTCTGTTCATTTTTAAACCTTCTATTATTATCAACTCTCAGCCTGTCATTTCAGGCTTGAGTAGTCCACTGTTCCTTATCTTACAAAATAATCCCGACAATGGCACCCGTCATGCACGTGGCAAGTGTGCCCGCCACGATGGACCGGAATCCCAGAGAGATTATTTCATCCCGTCTTTCGGGGACCATCGTTCCCATACCGCCTATCATTATCCCCAGGCTGCCCGGATTTGCAAACCCGCACATAGCGTATGTCATAATCAGCAAACTCTTGGGACTCAAAGCGCCCTGCGGAAGATTGCTCATATCGATATAGGCTATCAGCTCGTTGAGGATAGTTTTGGTTCCCATCAGCGATCCCGCGGTCAGCGTCTCCTTCCACGGAACACCCATCAGCCAGACGACGGGGGCCATGATATATCCCAAAATTTTTTGAAGGGTTATCGGTTCTCCCCCAATATTCGGCAGAAGACCCAACACAAGATTGACAAGATAGACAAGGGCCACGAGCACTATCAGCATGGCTATAATATTTATAAGCAACTGCACCCCCTGAACCGTCCCCCTGGTGATTGCATCCATAGAGCTCATTGCTTCTTCCGGAGAAGTTAATTCACCTGGAGTGGGTGTGCCTGTTTCCGGCACCATAATCTTGGAAATGGTAATCGCTGCCGGAACACTTATAATGGAAGCCGTCAGGATATGGCCCATCACATCGGGAATGCTTTTACTCAATATGGTCGCATAAAGTACCATGACCGTGCCTGCTATGGTCGCCATGCCGCAGGTCATGATGGTGAATATCTCGCTGCGGGTCATATCTTTCAGGTAGGGACGAATTAAAAGAGGAGATTCCACCATCCCCACAAAAACGTTGGCCGACACCCCCACCCCTTCCGCACCCCCTATGCCCATCGTTTTTTGCAAAGCCCAGGAAAAAGCTTTCACGACAATAGGCAAGATTTTCCAGTAGAATAAAAGCGCAGAGAGGGCGCTTATCACGAGGACGAGGGGAAGCCCTCTGAAGGCCAGGATAAAGCTCGATCCAGGATACGTCTCAACAAAGGGAAGTCTCCCTCCTCCCAGATAACCGAAGACAAAGGACGTCCCTGCTGTTGTGGCTTCTCCCAAAGATAAAACAAGCCTGTTCAAAAAGAGAAAAACTGCCCTGAAAATGGAGAGATTCAAAAGGATCGCTCCCAACGCCACCTGGATTCCTATGCCGATTATGACCGGTTTCAGACGAACCTGCCTGCGGTTTTCACTAATAGCCCAGGCGATCAGTGAAAAAATCACCAACCCGGCTATACCCTGGAAAATCATTTACTTCTCCCCTTTTGACGGATAATCGCCGCGCCGTTCCCGTCTCTTTTCAGGTCCGACAGGACTAATGTATTAAATGGCAGGAAGATCAGACCCAGGCCGACGGCCATACCGATCGCCAGAAAATGGTAGAGAACCGCATAGGTTACGGCATCCGCCTTGGAAATTCCGAAAAGGCCGAGTCCAAGAATACAGAAAAAATGGAAGTTTCCGACAAAGCCCGGCGCCGTTGGTATTGAAATACCAACTATAATAATAACCATTACACCAAATGCGGCAAGCAGAGAAAGCTGAAAATCAAAGGCGCTGAACAAAACATAGATAGCCAGCGCACCGGCAACCCATATCAGAAGCGACAGAAAAGCGACATACAAAATGAGTCCCAGACTGCCGACCATCTTAAACCCGCTGATAAAGTGATCAATCAGCTCTTCTGCCCTGTGAAAATATTTTTCGGGCAGTTTGCTGATAACGGGCCCCATTATTCTAAGAAAAGCCTCTTTGTTGATCAGAAGAAGTGCCACGAGGGCGATCATAACGAGAATTATCACAAAAAAAACTATGCTTGAATTCATAAGCCATGGGGGCATAGGGGTCAAAAAAGCAACGATGAAGAACATGATGAGAATTGTCAGAATGTCGAATGCACGCTCCAGAAAAACAGAACCCAGCGCAGAAGTCATCGTTACATTACTCTTGTGGGTTATAAGGTACGGCCGTGCCAGCTCGCCTATCCGTGCCGGGATTGTAACTATCGCTAAAAATCCGACGCATGTTACCGAGAAAAGAGAAAGCTGATCAATCTTTTCTATAGGGCTTAAAATCACCCCCCATCTATATGACCGCAGATATTGCACTAAAAGCAGGATGATAAGAACCGGGATGATGTATACGTAGTGAACGGCCTTGAAACTTACGGCTACCTCCTGAAAATTTATACCTCTGAGAGACAGGTAAATAAAAACGGCGCCAAGCAGAAGTCCTAAAATCAGTCTTTTCTTCAACGTCACCCCTCAATTAAACGTAAGTTCCATATTTTGTAATTTTTGAAGATAATATCTTACCAGTCAAGAACCGGAAAATCCACTGAAAAATCAGGAAAATCAAAGGCATCCGCTATTTTTCTGACGAAAAAAATCTCTCAGTCCTTATCTTCTGATGACATCTTTTGCAGCTTGACAGGGTTTTTTCATCCATGTAGTGTACACTATTGAAGCTCCCCGCAACAAGTTGCGGGGAATCTCCGACTGTTAAGGAAAATATTTTTTATGTTCGCTCGCATTCCCCACCACAAGCAGCGGGGACTACGCTCGCTGTTCAGTTCAAAAACACCCGACTCGTAAACCTTGACGGGAGTACAGTATGATTACCAGAAGAGCATCAGAAATCCCCCCTTTTATCGTGATGGATGTGCTGGAACGGGCACATGAACTCGAACGGGAGGGGAAAGATATCATCCATATGGAAATCGGCGAACCCGATTTTGACACACCGCAGTGTATCAACGAGGCATGCTTCAGGGCGATCAGGGATGGGAAAACGCACTATACTCACAGCCTTGGGCTTATAGAATTGCGGGAAGCAATATGTGAACACTATTTTACGAAATACGGTGTCACCATATCACCGGATCAGGTCATTATCACATCCGGCACATCTCCCGCCATGTTTCTCCTTTTATCAGCCCTCCTCGAAAAAGGTGATGAAGTTATTATCTCCAATCCCCATTACGCCTGCTACCCCAATTTCATCTCGTTTCTCGATGGAATTCCTGTAAACGTCAACGTCTATGAGGAAGAAGGGTTTCAGTATACTACAGAGGCAATCAGGGAAAAGATCACCGGCAAGACCAGGGGCATCCTGATCAATTCGCCTTCAAACCCGACGGGAAACACTCTCGGGGCAGGGCGGATGAAGGAAATCGTTTCACTCGGCATCCCCGTTATTTCCGATGAAATTTACCACGGCCTCGTCTACGATGAGGAAGAGCACAGCATCCTCGAGTTTACGGACAATGCCTTCGTCTTCAACGGATTCTCAAAGGCGTACGCAATGACCGGCTGGCGGTTGGGATACCTGATCGCCCCAAGGGAATATATACGGCCGATGCAGAAAATACAGCAGAACCTCTTTATCTGTGCCAATTCGTTTGTCCAGTGGGGAGGCGTTGCCGCATTGAAGGAAGCGGGCGATGATGTGGTCAGGATGAGGGACATCTTTAATGAAAGACGAAGATTCATAATCGAGCGCCTGAATGAAATCGGCATCGGCATTACCGTGGAACCCACCGGTGCTTTCTACATCCTGGGGAATATAAAAAAATACTCGATGGATTCTTACAAAACTGCATTCGACATCCTTGAAAAGGCCCATGTCGGCATCACGCCGGGAGTTGATTTCGGCGACAACTGTGAAGGATACATTCGCTTCTCATACGCAAATTCGATGGAAAACATAGCGGAGGGGCTCAGCCGGGTAGAGAAATATTTTAAGAACTATCGAAAAAATCTACTTAATTGCTAACAATTTAAGATCGATTCCTGTATAAGAGATTTCTAAACGAAGGAGGCATGTACATGGATCAAATAACCGCTGTTATCGCGCTGTCCTGTCCTGACGCAAAAGGAATTGTAGCATCGATATCCAATTTTATCTTCGGTCACAAGGGTAATATCTTGGACGCCAGACAGTACACAGCGCAACCGGAAAACATATTATTTATGAGAATTGAATGGGACCTTGACGGTTTTGATATTCCCCGTGAAGAAATAGAGACCGCTTTTGCACCGCTGGCAAAAAAATTCAAGATGAAATGGAACCTCTACTTCTCCGATTACGTTCCGAAGATAGCCATATTTGTATCCAAGCATGTCTACTGCTTTTATGATCTGATACTGAGACACCAGATGGGTGAATTTAAAGCCGAAATACCCCTTATTATCAGTAACCACCTTGACATGAAGCCGGTAGCAGAACAGTTTGGTTTAAACTACAGGCACTATCCGATAACCCCGGGAAACAAAGCCGAACAGGAAGAAAAAGAGCTTGCAGAGCTGAAAGAACATAACATCGACCTGATTATTCTCGCGCGGTACATGCAAATACTCAGCGGTACATTTGTGGATGAGTATCAAAACCGGATAATAAATATACACCACTCCTTTTTACCTGCATTTGCCGGGGGCAAGCCATACAGTCAGGCGTATGAGCGAGGAGTCAAGATTATTGGCGCGACAAGCCACTATGTCACGGAGACACTCGACGACGGGCCGATAATCGCCCAGGATGTCATTGAGATAACGCACCGGGATTCGATAGAAAACATGAAGCTCAAGGGGAAGGACCTGGAAAGAACCGTCCTCGCCAAAGCGGTGAGGCTTCATCTGGAAAACAAGATACTGGTCTGCGGCCAAAAAACCGTAGTATTCGATTGACCCCGGATTGTGCAGCAGCCCCACACCTCCTTGACGGATCTTCCCTTATCAAGAAAACAGACAGATGAGTAACTGCCAACACTTTGGAGGAAAAAATGAAGAAATCGATATGTATTATATTTCTTTTAGTATTTTCCATAGTTGCCTGCCCGCCTGCTATAAACGCTGCTCAAGGAGAAAAACTGTTCAAAGAAGCCCAAAGGCTCGAAAGGAAAGCGGACTACTTTTCTGCCGATAAAGCCTACCGCCGGGCAAAACCCCTGCTGGTAGAAGAGGGTAACAGTAAGCTTGCCGACCAGTGCCGCTATGCCTTTACCCGGATGAGACAGATCACTACCACGTACCCTTATAAAGTTGATGAAGTAAAAAAGATGATCAAAGAAAAATATCCAAAGACGACCGACGACAGGATTAATGAAGTTATTGCCGGCGGCCGCCTGCCGCATATGACCATAGAAGGAAAAACATACTACTTTCAATACTTCATAAATACACTTTTCCATATATATCCCGAGTTTCGCTCCAGAAAAGAAGCCGGCGCACTGGGACATCAGAGTAAACTTATGGATTTGATAGGACCCTTCATCCATGAACAAGACACCCTCAAACCCGGGCAAACCCTGACCAGGCCCTTTTCATATTCCGCTGCCGGAGAAGCTGTTATTCCCAGGGATAAATTAGCGGAAAAAGGCCTCCTCAAAGTCTGGATGCCACTTCCTCTAGTAAACGCCGCCCAGCAAAATCTGAGGATCGTTTCCATATATCCGGAAAAATATATCAAATATCCCGTTAAGAACGACGGTGATATCGGCCTCGTATATTTTGAAATCCCTCTTGAAGAAATAAAAGGAGATCTCAAGATCGGCGCGAAATTTAACTTCATTCACTATGAAGAAAAATTCAAAGTCGATCCCTCAAATGTAGGGAAATACGATAAGGACAGTGAACTTTACAAACGCTATACTGCCTCATACAAGAACATCAGTATAACACCGGCAATCGCAAAAACCGCCAGAAAGATCGCCGGGGACGAGACCAATCCCTACCTGATCGCCAAAAAATTCTATGACCACATAGTCTATGATCTCGATTACAGCTTTACTCCACATGAAGCTCTGGATGCCCTGAATATTCCCGAGTCGGTTTACGTGCACCAGCACGGTTACGGCGACTGCGGCGCCCAAAGCATGTACTTTGCCGCCCTCTGCCGATCCATAGGCATCCCTGCCAGAGCCTCCGGCGGAATGCAGCTTTTTCCCAACCCCAAAACCGGCTGCGGTGACCACTTTTGGGCACAGATCTACCTGCCAAACTATGGCTGGATACCGGTGGATACCTCTGTCGGACAGCTGGCCAAGTACGATCCCAGTATGACAGATACAGAAGAACATGACTTCATAGAATACTTTTTTGGCAATATGGATCCCTATCGTTATCTGATCCAGGTGGATGTAGATATCCCTCTTATTCCCCGGCCGGACGAACCCCTGGCTTTCTCCATGGTTCTGCAAGAGCCCACCGCCATCTGTGCAGAAATGGACGAGAACCCGGGTTTTCTTTTAAGCGAAAACTGGAAGATCATTGTTAAACGTGAAGGAGATTAAAATGGTTTTAATTAAGATGAAACGATTTTTAGTATTTGGGTTGTTCTTTTTAATATTTGCGTCTTATGCATTCGCCGGTGGAGAAATTGGAAAAGATCCCATAAAGTTTCAGCCGGTAATATTAGAATTTAAAAAAATAATAGACGAAGATCCTGTGGTTAGAATGTATTTAACACAAATGATCGAACAGATTCCGCCAGAACATAAAAATTTAAAAAACGTAGAGGATTTATTATGTAAGCTGAATAAACTATTAAACCGTGCTCCTGAATATAATCCAACACATCTTGCGGGTACTCCTCTTTCAGAAATACTTGTATGGACAATGAGTACACCCGCCGGATTTGCGGCATACCGTAATGAAAAAATTAATACAATGATAAAAAAATATTTAGTTGCCTGGTCAGAATTTCTTAATAGCGAGAAATCGCAGTATGTAATCAACGATTCTCCAAATGGATGGAAGAGTAAAGAAGCCCGGGAAAAATTAAAGATGAGTGATTATCAGTATAATCCCGATGATAAATATTGGGGATTTAAATCCTGGAATGATTTCTTTACAAGAAGACTTGCTAAAGGTGCGCGTCCTGTAGCAGAACCGGACAACAATAAAGTTATAGTTAGCGCCTGCGATTCCACCGTCTATAATATTAGTAAAAACGTTCAAAAATACAGTAAGTTTTGGATTAAATCTCAACCGTATTCATTAAATGATATGTTGGCTAATGATGAATTAGTTGATGAATTTGTAGGCGGGGACGTTTATCAAGCATTTCTTAGTCCTTTCAATTATCATCGTTGGCACAGTCCCGTTTCCGGAACAATAAAAAAAGCTTTTGTAAAAGAAGGTTTATATTTTAGTCAGGCTGATTCAGAAGGAGTAGATCCTTCAGCTCAAGAAAAATCACAAGGGTATTTAGTGCATGTTCAGACACGTGCTCTTTTTTTCATCGAAGCTGATGATCCAAAAATAGGTTTGATGTGTTTCATGCCGGTAGGTATGGTAGAAGTATCAACATGTATTATCAATGATAATATCAAACCGGGATATCATGTAAAAAAAGGTGAAGAGGTAGGTTATTTCCAGTTTGGAGGATCAACGCACTGTCTTTTTTTCAGACCGGGAGTAATTAAAGAATTTACTGCTGAAAGTGATAAATTTTACAAAGTAGGTGAACATATAGCTACTGCTAATTAGAACGTGTCTTCTGATTCTGATAAGAACTTCCTTCAAAAATCCGATTAAATTTTAAAAGGCATGGAGAGCACTTCAACCAAAAGCCCGGAGTGATTGGCAAGATATCAATACCCTGCGTTCTCAGGAAATTGCTCATGCTATTAAAAACATATCTGAAAACTTTTGACTCTGATTTTTTCACCCCAATATAACACTGTCAACCTTTTCCCAGCGATGAGGATCTTTGCCATGATCCGGAATATTCCTGGGACCAATATATCCAATCGTGACGCTGCAATCACATGAGGCGTGTCGGAGTGGTCTGTCTGACATTCAGATTCAAAGGCGTAAAATACACAAAAATGTAAGAGGATTTTCAAAAAATAGAAGAATTGTTACGAGCCGCTTTGACCATATCTAAAATTGGACTCCCATTTCTCTCCTAAATTACCATTGACATCATAATTCTCATCAATTATAGTTCTCTTGTCTAAAAGCAATGCCTTATCAATCGTCGGTTTGAGAGCCACGAAGCCGGAAGAAGTAGAACCGACGCTAAAAAAAGGCCTGAATATCCCAGGTCCCGTTGTAATGGATTTTCATGTTGAGCGGGAAGAAGGTGTTTTTCCCATGGTGAAACCGGGTACCTCCCTGATCGAAACAAAACTGAAAAAAGAAGAATTGTTATAATACAAGAAAGGAAAGTGATGCCATGGAGAGGAAAGATCAGACAATTACATTTCTGGTTAATAACAGGCCGGATGTTCTTGCAAAAATTGCAGGAGTATTTAGCGCACGGAGCTTTAATATAGAGAGCATCAGTGCAAACATAACGATGAATCCCGAAATTACGAAAATTATTATTGTAACAAGGGGTGATACGGCAACAGTTACAAAAATCAAAAACCAGACAAAAAAACTGATTGATATCCTTGAGGTTTCTCATTTAAAAGAAAAATCGTCTCTTCAAAGAGAAATGATACTGGTTAAAGTAAAACTAACGAATGAGAACAGAGGCAAGGTAATGGAAGTTATAAGAGACTATAATTGCAGATTAATCACCGTGGACGCGGATAATTGTGTCCTGGAAGCAACAGGAAATAAAAGTGAAATCAAGAATATCTTGAAACGACTTGAACGGCTTGGTATAGAAGATCTGAGCAGATCAGGAATCTTAGCACTATAAAAACAAAGGAGTGATAACATGGCAAAGATTGAAAAATAGAAGAATTGTTACGAGCCGCTTTGACCATATCTAAAATTGGACTCCCATTTCTCTCCTAAATTACCATTGACATCATAATTCTCATCAATTGTAGTTCTCTTGTCTAAAAGCAATGCCTTATCAATAAGACTTCATTAAATATTATTCAAATAATATAATAGCAATAAGCTCAAGGTTTTTGTTACCGACATTTTTAATAGAATGAGACTCGCCATGGCCGGTACGAACGACATCCATTTTTCTTACAGTTGTTTCAGAACCATTGTCATTTACAATACCTTCTCCTTCCAGAACATAGTATAATTCAAAGTCTCCCTCGTGTTTGTGATAACCAACAGAATTTCCCGGTTCGATAATCTCTCTCGCGCAGAGCCGTCCCGTTTAGCTTTTCGGGATGCTACAATATTTAAATGCTTTTATTCGAGCAATGATAAGGATTAGTTTTTATCTTTTCTAATGATAATTTTATTTTTTTATTTCCATTATCATCTCTTCAATCCCTTTTCCAGGAGGGATGATTGGAAGTATATAAGATTCTTTCTTTATTTCAACATCCAAAATGTAAGGACCTTCATGAGATAATGCCTCTTTTATTGCAGGAATTACTTCTTCAGGTCTGGATATTCTGTTTGTCCTTATTCCGTGATATACATTCTTCAGTCCAACGAGGTCAGGATTACGGTTTCGCTTTATGCAGTCTTTAAATGATGAACATCCGACAGGACATTCTATGCTCCTATCAAGGCAGCATTCAAATAGATTTCCTCTGTCAAACATCTCATGCCATTGCATAGGTAAGCCCCATAACCCGTTGTTTATGACAAACATCTTTATAGGTATCCTGTTTGAGGCAACTGTCGCAAGCTCTTGAATGTTCATCTGGAAACTTCCATCACCATCAACAAGCAATATTGTTTTATCCTTGTTAGCATAATATGCACCAATTGCGGCAGGTAAGCCGCAACCCATCGTTCCAAGCCCTCCAGAAGTTATAAAATCTCTTGGATTCTTGAAATCATAGAATTGCCCAGTCCACATCTGATGCTGTCCAACACCTGTAGCAACGACAGCGCTACCAGATGTCAGGTCAGATAATTGTTTAATGAATTTTTGCGGAACAATCGCATCCTTATAATCATCAAGTTTTGGATTTAATTTTTTCCACTCAATTATTTCATCATGCCAATCTTTTAATGATTCAATTCTTTCCGGTCCGTGTCTAAGAGCATATTCTAAGAATTTTTTTGCAGATGTATTCATAGAATAAGTAACTTTTCTTATCTTATCTATTTCCGCGGAATCAATATCAACATGAGTGATTATTTTAGCGTTTTTCCCAAAACCTTTTACAACAACTCTATCATCAAACCTTGCACCGATTGCTAGAATATGATCCGCATTCAATGCAGAATAATTTGCTTCAACTGTTCCGTGTATACCAAGCATTCCAAGAGAAAGTCTGTCATTCCGATCAATTGTTCCCAGACTCATAAGTGTCATTCCAACAGGCGTGTCATACTTCTTTGCAAATTCTCTCAAGAGATTTTGTGAATCTTCGACCTTAATCCCACCTCCAACGTATAAGATAGGTCTTTTTGCACTTGCAAATTGATGTAACATCTCATCTATGGAGTTTGTATCAAAATTATCGATGGTTTCTTTCATTTTTACAACGAAAGGATTTTTATGATTCCCAGGAGTTTCATTTCCAATCAACGCGTCTCTGCAAATATCAATCAATACAGGTCCTTGTCTACCAGTTGTAGTTAGTTCCTGTGCAAGCCTTAACGCCCCTTCTATCTCATCAGCTGTCTTTATGAGCAATGCAATCTTTGTTATCTGTGATACAATCAGTGTGATAGGAACTTCCTGGAATGCATCGGTCCCAATCCCTGGAGAAGACACTTGTCCTGTCACAAATATTACAGGTATTGAATCCATGAATGCATCGGCAATAGGTGTCACAATGTTTGTTGCCGCGGGTCCAGATGTTACACAGACAAATCCAGGTCTGCCAGTGATTTTAGCATAGCCTTCTGCAGCATGCCCTGCCCCTTGTTCATGCCGAAACAGTATCACTTCAGGTGTTTTTTCTTTTCTTGTCAGCCTCTCATTTAACTCAACATACATCGGCATTATAGCTCCACCAGTATGTCCAAAAAGATAAGAGATACCTAATTCATTTATGGTATCGACAAATACACCAGCGCCTGTTCTCACTTTATTTTCCAGCTTATTTTTCATTCTGGAGTCAGTTTTATTAGTTTTCATCACATTACCTTAAACTTTTTTAGAAATAACGGTGTGAACTCATCAATTAAATAAGTATCACACTCATCACTCTTACAATCAGGCTTCATAAGAACGTCTCTTTCAAAAGATTAAGTATAAGGCGGGAGTGTCTTGAATGTCAAACGAAATTTGACAGTCAAATGGGGGATGCTGAGCCAAGAATTGGGGGTGATCATTACGCATTGGAAGGATGTATGTCTGTTAAAATTCCCAGATGCTGCATTTCAGGAAGCTATACGTAACATATCCTGTATTCCCTATTGATATTAGGATGTTAGATAGTGTTTATTTATTCATAGTTTTTCTTTCTCGTCAAGGATTATTTGGGTTGCCAGCCACTCCAGGGCAGGAAATGGCCATCCCTTTGCCGGTGTGTAGGTCTTCTGTCAGATGTGCAAGGAAAAACAGGCTTCAATGTGGACAGACTCCTGGAAATCAACATATCCAGATGATGCCAATCATATTGGCCATTTATCTATTTTTTCATCAGATCATCCAGGTCCGCATTAGGAATATAGCTCCGGTATATCTTTTCGAAGGTGCCGTCCGCCTTCAGGCCATCCAAGACTGACTGCCATTTTTTAACCATCTCAACAGGAGTTCCACGCGACACCGCGATGTAAAAATAGGTATTGCTCACAGTAAAGACCGGTTCCAGATCATCCATGCTGTATCCCGCATTCTTTACAATCTCGGGAATTGTAATATCGGTAAAGACCGAAATCTGCACCTCTCCGTTCATGAGCTGCTTAACACTGGTGATGGGAAGAGGAGAACTAACCAGATTCGTAAAACCTTTGTCCTTCAAGTATTGTTCGGTAAACCAGTTAGTAGTCGTGGCAATGGCGGCAATCTTTTTTGCCTCCTCCAAGCTGTTGATTCTTATGCCGGAACCCTTCTTGGCGTAAAATATCGCACTGTTTTTGCCGACCGGCCCTACCCATTGGAAAAGATTCTCCCGTTTTTCCGTTCTCTCGGTACTGAAGAGCACCACATTCGGGTTGGTCAACGCCACATTGTAGGCTTCATCCCAGGAGGTCAACCGGATGTCATCTGGAATGCCCTGACGGGCAATGATTTCCCGAATTATGTCCGTGACAAAACCGGTGACCTTCCCATCTTTCATGAAGGTAACCGGCGGGTATTCCTCTGTCAGCATTTGAACTTCAGAAACACCCTTTATGTTTTTCTGAGTTGCGCATACACACCCGGCTAAAACAAATAAACTCAATACCAAACAGAAACAACTGATTCTTTTCATAAGCGCATTCTTCCTCTTAACGTAGTGTCCATATTTCTACCGATCATATTACAATAGCTGAAAAATTCCATCAATGATAATTAATTGGGTCTACGACAAATTTATGGGTAAACTTGACAAATCTTTTTATTTACCCTATAATCTGATTGCTTAGTGAGTATTCAGACTATAGGGAGGTGCTTATGAATAAAAGACTTAACGAGCTTGAATCGAAAAGAAGATCTCTG
>JAUSPI010000227.1 GCA_030655775.1 Syntrophales bacterium | reverse complement strand
AAACGAAAATATTTTATGTAGCTTTGTTTCCGGGAGACGATAACGTCATTTTCAATGAAACGTATCTGAAAAGCTTATCCAATCAACTGGAAACAATTGTCCCTGATGCTCGTAATTATGGTGAAGTTGTAAAGGTGTACGATACGGAAAAGGAAAACATGCACATTGTAGCCGATGTGGTATCACAATAAGTTATGTGTTTTTATTAGGTCAACATGTCGGATCGTAAATCCCCCTCGCTCAGATAAGGTAAGGGTTTTATTAAGGTATAAAATCATGGGAAAGACAGCAACGCTGATCGTTGACGGCAAGTCGTACGAACTGCCGATTATTCAGGCAAATGATGGCGCTAATGCCATTGATATTTCAAAACTTCGCAAAGAAACAGGGTTGATAACTCTGGACCCGGGATTCGGCAATACTGGAAGCTGTTTGAGCAGTATCTCCTACATGAACGGTGAGGAGGGAATATTGCGGTACCGTGGTGTCCCTATAGAGCAGCTGGCGGAACATTCAAGCTTTGTCGAAACCGCGTATCTTCTGATTGAGGGTGATCTGCCGATGAGGGATGAGCTGAACGCATTTTCCCTTATGCTGAATGATCATTCCCTTGTTCACGAAGACATGCGGCATTTCTTCGAGCGCTACCCGAAAGGTGCTCATCCCATGGGTATTCTTTCATCAATGGTCAATGCTCTTCGGGCGTTCTATCCTGAACTTCCGGAACGATCCCCAAAAGAGGAGATTACAAAGACATTTGCCCGACTTCTTTCAAAGCTACGAACACTGGCGGCAATGTCGTACAGAATATCCATGGGACTGCCGGTGGTCTATCCCCGTTACGAACTGAGTTACTGCGCGAACTTTTTAAGCATGATGTTTGACTCAACCGTCCGCCCGTATGTCCTTGACGAAGATATGGTACATGCTCTCAACGTTTTCTGGATACTCCATGCGGACCACGAGCAGAACTGTTCCACCTCGGCAGTTCGACTGATTGGCAGTGCCCGGGTTAACCTGTATGCGGCAATTTCTGGTGGTATCAGTGCCCTGTGGGGACCGCTTCATGGGGGAGCAAACCAGGCGGTCGTGGAGATGCTCCAGGAGATCCACGACAGTGGTGGAGACCCTGAACCGTTTATCAAGAGAGCAAAGGATAAATGTGATCCGTTCCTGCTGATGGGGTTCGGCCACAGTATCTATAAAAATTATGATCCTCGCGGACGAATCATGAAAAAAATGGCTCACAAAGTTATCGGCAAAACCCAGCGGCATGATCCACTTCTTGATATTGCAAAGCGGCTGGAGGAAGTGGCTTTGGAAGACCACTATTTTATCGACAACAGGCTTTTCCCGAATGTTGATTTCTACAGCGGAATCGTCCTCAGGGCTATGGGAATACCGATTAATATGTTTACCGTAATGTTTGCCATCGGGCGTCTGCCGGGGTGGATCAGCCAGTGGGAGGAAAGTCGTGAAGATTTAAATAACAGACTTCACCGTCCACGCCAAGTCTATATAGGCCATACAGAAAGGAACTATATCCCACTGGATCAACGCGATATGAAGGATAAAGATAAATAGAAGCTTTATTGCACGCGATCAATAGATGTAGGCGCGAAAGAAGAAGATGTAATTCTATTATAAAAGCAATATGAGATGAAGGGAGTATGTAAATGTGCGGTCTTGCAGGTTGTTTTGGAATCAAGGACGAGGTGACAGTTAATCGAATGCTGGATGCGCTCGGACATCGTGGACCAGATGATAGAGGCCTTTACAGTTTCGGACAGTCCGTTTTAGGCCATACACGACTATCGATTGTCGATGTTGCCCATGGGCATCAACCGATCCTCACAAAGGAAGGCAAACAGGGAATTATCTGCAATGGTGAAATATACAATTTTCAAGATCTTAAAGGAAAACTGTCATCCAGACATACCTTCAAGACCAATTCAGATACTGAAGTCATTCTCCATTTATACCAGGAAAAGGGACCGGAGTGCGTAACCGCCCTCGATGGTATGTTTGCCTTTGCGATTTTTGATGGGGATGATTTCATGCTGGCGCGAGACCCGGTGGGCATCAAACCGCTTTACATAGGCTACTGCAATGACAATCTGTATTTTAGTTCCGAATTGGGGGCTATGAGCCATGCTGGAGTTGACCATGTTCTCGAATTTCCTGCCGGCCACTATTACACTCCTGCAGAGGGTTTTGTACAGTATTACACCATACCTGAAAAGTCAGATTATATTCTTACAGACATTGATGAAATTTGTGAGTTGATCCGAAAAACCTTTATCAACGCAGTTAAGAAAAGGCTGCTTGCTGATCCGGAGATTCCGGTGGGCGCGTTTTGCAGCGGTGGTCTTGACAGCAGTCTCATTGCTGCCATAGCTGCCGAGGAGA
The DNA here is from genome assembly GCA_030655775.1 of Syntrophales bacterium. Lineage (NCBI taxonomy): Bacteria > Pseudomonadati > Thermodesulfobacteriota > Syntrophia > Syntrophales > Syntrophales bacterium. Next base: position 614 of record JAUSPI010000227.1, on the reverse strand, counting down.
TACCTCATCTCCATACATTTGCGGTCGGCATGGAGGATAAAACCGGAGAAGTGAGCGACGACATTAAAGCGGGGAGGATCGCAGCCGGGCATATCGGTTCCACACATCACGAGTTAATATTTACAGAGGACAATTACTATGATGCACTACCCGCTGTAATACAAAAAATGGAAACCTATGATCCGGCGACTGTTCGATGTGCCGTTCCGTGCTATTTTACATGCAAATTGGCATCAGATTACGTTACTGTAGTATTAACCGGCGAAGGAGCAGATGAATTGTTTGCCGGATACCACTATATGAAGCATTTTTCAATGCGTGAAGTTGACAAAGAAGCACGTCGACTTATCGCGGGTCTGCATAACATAAACCTGCAGCGAGCAGACCGCATGGGCATGTACTTCGGTCTCGAATTACGAGTTCCCTTTTTAGATGTTGAGATGATTGATCTTTCCATGAAGATTCCTGCCGAGTTCAAGATACTGGATCACGGCGGCATAAAAATCGAGAAATGGATATTGCGAAAGGCCTTCGAAAAAATGAATTACATTCCCGAAGACATCTTGTGGCGATATAAGGTTCAATATACTCAAGGTGCAGGTTGTGAAGGTCTC
>JAUSPI010000226.1 GCA_030655775.1 Syntrophales bacterium | reverse complement strand
TTTGCCAATTAGAAACTTACGACCCCTTGTTACCAAGACGCCGCTCCCTTGAACTACCGGGGTGAATCGGACAATTCCCCGGACGGGACTTTAACCCGCTAGATCAAACAGTTGTTACTGCGAACGGACACTTCCCTATTTTAAAATAGGTCAAAACAGCAAAACCAGAAAATAGGGTCGGACCAAGCCAACTAATTGGAATAATGAGAATAATATAGCAAAAAAACGCCGGTGAAAAGACCATGAATTCACAAATCATAGGATTACGTGTGGCAAGCATTGTGTTCGGGTTGATGTCGTTAGCGCAATTGGGGCGCCTTATCATACGCCCCGAAGTGCTGGTGGCCGGCCATATGATGCCGTTGTGGCCAAGCGCACTGGCCTTCGTTATCCTGGGCGGTCTGAGCCTCTGGCTGTGGAAACTCGCTAATAAATCGAATTAGGGAGATACCATACCTATTTCTCAATAATTGTCTGTAAGATTCACTTGTAAAGGGTAAAATTCCGGTAGCAGTATACTTAATTCATTGACACCCTGAGATAATATCGTCCCGTTCATCCGATAAAATGGCACCAGTTCTTTGGCTTCGTCAGGTACTCTTCCAGCACTTACTTAATGATTCCAGGTTAAGTGTAATCAAAGCCCTTTTACTTGTATAGATCCATGTATTCCGGGAGGGATAAATGAAAATCGGGAAGGTAAAAGTTTATTTGCTAAGTTTTTTACTTCCTTTTTTCCTTTTCACGTTTACTCAGGCTGTTACGGCCCGGACAAATGATGTAACGAAGTCGGAAGCCCCTGTAAAGGTGGCCGCAGAAGGCCTGAAAACGCAGCCGAAGTGGAAGCATTTTTCGATAATCTGGTGCCAAAGCTGATGGAAAAGCACCATGTGCCCGGATCTTCTGTTTCCTTAGTAAAGGATGGGAAGCTGCTTTTTGCCAAGGGATACGGGTATGCAAACATCGATACGGGGAAACCGGTCCATGCCGGCGAAACGCTTTTCCGAATCGCGTCAATTTCCAAGCTTTTTACATGGATCGCCGTGATCCAGCAGGTTGAAGAAGGCAGGATCGATCTTGACACCGATGTAAACAAGTACCTCAATAAATTCAAGATTCCCGCCACCTTCCCTGGCCGGCCGGTGACCATGCGCCACTTGATGACGCATAGTGCCGGTTTTGATGACCATATAGAACCGCGGCTCTATTCGAAAAACCCCGCTGATCTTGAGCCGTTGTGGGTTTTTCTAAAGCGCACCTGGCCACCGCGAATCAGGCCGCCGGGAGAAATCGCGGTGTACTCTAATTACGGGACAAGCCTTGCTACTCATATTGTGGAAGAAGTCTCTGGAATGCCGTTTGAAGAGTATATTGAGAAACGGATCATCCAGCCTCTCGGCATGAACCGGACCACGATTGCCCAGCCGTTGCCGGACCGCCTGGCCCCTGATATGGCAGTCGGCTACGTTTACGGAAAAGACGGGTATGTCCCGCAGGAGTTTGAGCTGATCAGGCTCCCTCCCGCAGGCGCGGTGAGTACAACCGCTACCGACATGGCAAAGTTCATGATAGCCCAACTGCAACTTGGGAGATACGGGAATAAACGCATTATTGGCGAAGCCACAGCGAGGGAGATGCAAAGCCCTCAGTTCAGCCCTGCCCCGGGTGTTAGCTCCCTCTGTCTCGGCATCTACGAAACGCCCCTTCATGGACTGCGGATGATCGGCCACGCCGGTGACACCATTTTCTTTCATTCCAACTTGTTTATGATTCCGAAGGATCAGATCGGCCTCTTTGTGACCTCCAATTCACCTGGAGGATCCTCTTTGCGAAATGATCTCCGCGCTGCGTTCCTTGACCGATACTGTCCGGCTCAGGATGCGCCGCGGCCCCCGAAGAAGGAAACACTGCAACGGATTCCCGCACTTGAAGGAACCTACGAGTCGATGATTTATAACACGTCGACCATTGAAAAATTCTTCTTTCCTCTTCTTCAGATTACGATGAAAGCCACTCCGAACGGTACGTTGATGGCTTCGTTCCGAAAGGCTGCCTCAGAGGTCGAAGAGGTAACGCCTTACACGTTCAGGTCTGTAAGCGGTGTCCAGACGTTCCATGGAGATCAGGTTTTTGTCAGGAATCCTGAAGGGAATGTTGTATATTATTACCTGGCGAACGCACCTTTTATGCCTTTTAAACGGATTCCGCTCCACGCAACGACCCGGTTTACCGATATGGTGAAAATAATCTGTCTGGCAGTGTTTCTATCGGTTTTTATCTGGCCCGTTCGGGCTATCATCAGTGGGCGGCGAAAGCTGAAAGGGAGGGATATCCCGGTTTTCAGACGAACAGCACGGTGGATCGCAGGTTCTGCTGCCATTATGATGTTATTATTCGTGCTCCTTCTGTCCATGATGATGAATCAGACCAATCTGGTTGAGCGGTTTTTCACGAGCATTCCCGTGCCTCTGCCGCTCATCTTGCTCCTCGCTATGCCGGTCATCGCAGCGGTTCTTACACTTATTGTCATCCCTATCGCCGCATTTGCCTGGCTGAAAAAATATTGGACAATTCCGGATCGGATACACTACACACTTGTTACGGCAGCACTTGTCGCGTTCATTTGGTGGCTGGATTTCTATAACCTCCTGGGATGGAAGTTTTAAAAAGACAGGGGCTCCATAACCACCTGACCCGTCACTCAACCCGACGCGGGTGAAATTCAGAGACGGTCGGACAGGTATCCGACCAACGGTTGTTCAAAGGCATGGACATAAAAGTACAGAGAGGACATGAATCCGAGGGCGGTAGCGGCAGTCCAAAACGCCGCCAGGAGGTCCGGGGCAATGACCGACGGGGGAACCCGGTGAAAATAGATAAGGAGTCATAACAACCTAACTCAAAAGGGAGGAAAATATGAAAAATTTTATTAAATTTGGACTATTGAGTGTTGTGATTTTCTCGTTGTTGATGACCGGTTGTTGTAAATCCATAGATCCAAAACCTCAATTGCAATTCCCCTCTGAATTAACAATGCAGCTTGATCATCTTATTGACAGCACCATGTCGGCAAAAAATTTACCGGGTGTTGTTGTTGGGGTATGGATTCCCGGTAAAGGCAATTACTTAAAAGCTTTTGGGAAAGCAAATCTCGAAACGAATAAAGAAAGACAGTTCGATGATACATTCAGGATTGCAAGCATTACAAAAACATTTACTGCAACGGTAATATTGTCTCTTGTTGACGATGGCCTGTTACATACTTCTGATCCTTTATCAAAATACTTGCCTGATTTCCCGAATGCCGAAAATAGTCGAGTGGCGCGAGGGAGTCTCACCCTCGCGCTCTCCGAGAACTGGACGTGACAGTCTCCCGTCATCCAGCTCCTATTGTCCAGCCTTAGCCTGAGAGAGCTGCCAATGGGCAAAAAGCCTCGGTTGCCTATGCACCCT
>JAUSPI010000225.1 GCA_030655775.1 Syntrophales bacterium | reverse complement strand
CGATTTGAAGAGGCTTATGGTGTATGGACAGAAGGTCGATTGAACCAGGAAGAAGCAGCTCGGATATTGGGAGTATGCACACGGACATTTCGGCGTTACATTGATCGTTATGAGGAAAGCGGTATAGAAGGATTATTGGACAAGCGCTTAACACAGGCATCATCACGTCGAGCTCCCGTGGATGAAGTTGTAGCACTTGCTGAGCAGTATAAGGGTCGTTACCGGGGCTGGAACGTGCAACATTTTCATTCATGGTATCGGCGTGATGGGGGGCAGAGGAGCTACACCTGGGTCAAGAACACGCTTCAGTCGAGAGGTTTAGTTTCCAAGGCTGCCAGGAAAGGTACACACCGGAAACGCCGTGATCCTTCCCCTTTGCCGGGGATGATTGTGCATCAGGACGGCAGCACTCATGAGTGGGTACCGGGGAAGAAGTGGGATCTGATCGTGACAATGGATGACGCGACAAACGAACACTACAGTATGTTCTTTATCCAGGAGGAAGGCACAGCCAGCAGCTTTCAGGGAGTGCGGGACACGATCCTTCAAAGGGGCTTATTCAGCTCATTCTACACCGATCGTGGGAGTCATTACTGGTACACGCCTGAGACTGGTGGAAGGGTAAGTAAGGGGCAGCTCACGCAGTTTGGGCGTGCCATGAAGCAGATAGGGATCGAGATGATTGCTGCCTATTCTCCGCAAGCACGGGGGAGGAGTGAGCGGGCCTTTGGTACGCATCAGGGTCGGCTTCCCAAAGAACTGGCCCTGCATGGAATCACTACGATGGAAGCGGCCAACCGGTATCTGACCGAGGTCTATCAACCGGCGTACAACACCGAGTTCATGCAGCCCGCCGCCGAAGAAGGTACTGCCTTTGTACCCTGGGGTGGATCAAACCTTGACGACATCCTGTGCGAGCAGTATCAGCGTACCGTAACTGCAGATAATTGTGTCAGCTTTGAGGGGAAAATACTGCAAATCCCCGCGGACCGGTATCGATGTCATTACGTCAGGGTCAAAGTGTGTGTCCATCGGTATACGGACGGCTCATTGGCTGTTTTCCACGGCCCGAGAAAGTTGACCGATTATGATGCACAAGGAAATCTGGAGGAGGCAAAAAAAGGGAAGGCAGCGTAAATCCGCCGCTCGCCACCTGTCCCGGGAACACCTCCTATGACTCCCTGTTTCATGGCTCTCCCTGGACAACAAAAAGCGGACAATTCATTTGCTACAAAACCGGACAATTCTATTTGTTGACAACATACAATATTTTGGGCAGAGCGCCGGGGATAGATTTCTTGACATTTACAGGAAGAGGCTGGAAAACTAACCGCGTAACTGGTACAGTTTTCGGGAAACCCTCAACAGAATCAAAGACTCAATTTAAATATGGCCAATACAATGGGGTAAGATCCCGATAATAGCGAAAAGGCAGAATAGTGCTATCCCTAATAGAACTTTCGGTGTTCGCAAAATATGGAAAACAGTCAATCAGAGTGTTGGGTTTCGCAAGCTCAACTCAACCTACAATATATTTACGACCCCTGTCACTTTCCCTTATAGATAAACCTTTCAAACAATCTGTGGAAAGGTGTCCAGTCCGAATCGTCATCGGAGTTCTCCATAAACTCCTGAAAGGCGTTCATTTTGGCATCAAGATCATCCATATAGTGTATTATGAGCGCTTCCAGAGTTTTGGGACGCTTTGGAGACCCGTATTCAAGTATCCCATGATGACTAAGCATTGTGTGTTTCAGCTCCATGGCAAGCTGTTCCGGGAAATCTTCTATGTTGGCTATCCTGACATCCAGCATCTCTACACCGATCACGATATGCCCTATGAGCCTTCCCTCACTGGTATAGTCGATCATCCTGTCGAAGGACAGTTCATGGATTTTGCCGATATCATGAAGAATACTGCCGGTAATGAGAATATCCCTGTTAACGCCTTCATAGTGGTCTGCGACCATATCGATCAAGCGTGTTACCGAAAGGGTGTGTTCCAGAAGACCACCGATATAACAATGATGGAGTCCCTTGGCTGCCGGGGCCTTTTTAAATCGAGCGGCTATATCTTCATCTTTGAAAAATTCATACAGCAATTCTTTCAGACATGGAGTTTCAACCTTTTCGACAAACTCCATCAGGTCTTCGAACATCTTGTCAATGTCAAGTGCGGAGGCGGACAAAAAGTCGTCCAGATCCACTTCGTCACTGTCGACCTTCTTTACACCTACAATAGAAAGCTGAATCGAGTTTCTGTAACTTACCGCCCGGGATTTGATATCAACAACGTCTCCCTTGCCGAAAAGTTTGTTCAATGCAACGGCGTTTTCCCATACCCTCCCCTCTATTTCACCTGTTTTGTCTCTGAGTCTAAGATTAAGGTAGGGCGAACCTTTCTGGGAAACAGCCATATTCTTCTCCACGACGAGAAAGGTGTCGTTTACCTTGTCCCCGACGTCTATATCCTTTATATAGATATTCTTCACAAAGATAGCCTCCTTATTTAACTATCACCCTTCCCTCATGCGAATAGACTCTCATCTTCCCGCCTCTCACATATCCTATGACCGTGATTCCCGCATTTTCTGATAAGGTAATCGCCCTTGAGGTCGGGGCCGAATGGGATATTATTACCGGTATGCCCATTTTCCATACTTTGGTTACAATCTCCGAGGAGACACGGCCTGTCGTTACGATGATCTTATCGGAACAATCGATACCCTCAAGAAGCGAATATCCTCCGAGCATATCGACGGTGTTGTGCCTCCCTATATCTTCCCTTGAAACGAGAATCCCGTCTCCATCGGCCAGTGCGGAACAGTGGGTTCCATGAGTTGCGCTGTGGAGTTCTGATGATTCAAGAAGACCTTTCATCAATTTCAAGACATGATCCGGCGAAATGGTAATATCTGACTCCAGCACCCTCATTGAAAATTCATCCATTCTATTTCCCCGGGAGCCGCTGGAAGCAATTGTTTTCATTGGAATAAAAGGTTCGTCTACTTTTTGAGTAGAGATACGTACCCTTCCCTTTTCATCGGAAACGGCTATTTCTTCTATATCCTCCAGTGATTCAATCATCCCTTCCGATCTGAGAAATCCCACCGCCAGCTCTTTCAAATGAATCCCCGTACAGGCTATACTGACAACCCTCTTATCATTGAGAATGATTTCAACGGGAATCTCCCTTATGATGTCGGAAACCTCGCTTGAGAGTTTTTCACCGTCATACATTCGAATATCAAACTGCTCGATCGTCATCTTTCCTTCCGTTCCCTCAGCACCCGGTGATCACCCACCCTTATGGTGAGCTTCGTTGCATCGAAATATTCCATAAGCGGTATGGTGAATTTTCGAGACAGGCCTGTCATATCTCTGAAACTCGCAGGCGTAGACTCTCCCTCCTTCAAAAGAAATGCCCTATAATCTTCCCTGAGACTGCCGAGCACATCTTTGTGAAAATACATCTCCTCACTCACCTTTACAAGCACTCCTTCGTTTAGCATAACTTTAAGGATATTCCTGGCCTTGTCTCTTCTGTCCGCAAACTTCTCTACTGCTTCTTTGGTAGACGGCGGTGTGAGTTTTAACTCGAGATAGAGCTTCTCGATCTCTTTCCTCAGTTCCTCCAGGTCGCCTTTCAGGTTAACGGTATACCCTGAAATCCTGACATTTTCTCTGTCTATAACGACATTCCCGTCCTTTGCCAGGTTCTTGATGACAATATTGAAAAATCCCGGATCGACGAGAGGGCCGAGCGTTGTCCTGAGCTCTTCCTTTGAAAATCCTTCTTTCAGGGGAAATTTCTCGTGGTATTTTTCTATTTCCGAAAGAATTTTCTCCCGAAGCGTTCCGTAAACGGAAGAAGAGACCACCCTCAGTTCACCCCTGTTCAGAAGAACCGCCTCCCTCTTTGAAAACATCTCTTCAAGAATTTTGTTCAGGTCATTCAATTTGATACCCGTCCTCAATATAAGCTCCTGAGACGAGATGCCGGCAAGGCCGGCGCGATTCAGGATGACACTGACTCTTTCCGGATCGGTGTCGTCACGCAGTACATTAAAATCATTCATTATACTGTCAGAAAATCGCTTGTGTTTTTGGGGAAGAGGATCAAGGATTTCCCCGCCTCCGATCGTCCTGACAGGGGAATAGCTCCTCATAACAAACCTGTCTCCCGCCATTGCAACCGTTGGAGAAGCAAGGACAACCTGGGCATAACCGATCTCCCCCGGCTCCATCTCATCCTTTCCGATGAGAATGATCCTCGAGATTGTTTCACTGGTTCCCGAGTGAAACCTCACGAGCGTCCTGTTCTTCAATTTTTTGTCAGGACCGGATAGATATCTGAAGAGGATATCAAACCGGTTTGACGGCACATAGGTGCCCGGATGGGCAAGGATATTCCCCCTCTGTATCTGCGATTTTTCGACACCCTGGAGATTTATCGCTGTTCTCTGACCGGCTTCGGCTACCGTTACACTGTCATTATGAACCTGAATTCCCCTGATCTTTGCCGTCACTCGCCTGGGCAATATCTCAACCGTCTCTCCCACATTCACCCGCCCCGACACCAGAGTCCCCGTTATCACCGTCCCGAACCCCTTCATGGTAAATACCCTGTCAACCGGGAGTCTGAAAAGATCTGTATCAGCGCGTGCGGGGATTTCAGAGGCCATCTCCTCCAATACGGAAAGAAATTCCGGAAGGCCTTCACCGGTAACAGACGAAAGAGGCATAATAGGAGACGCCTCCATAAATGTTCCTTCCAGGAACTCCCGGACATCATCCGTGACGAGATCAATCCATTCCCCGTCAACAAGATCAATCTTGGTGAGGGCAACGAGGCCGTTTTTTATTCCGAGAAGCGTGCATATATCGAGATGCTCCCTCGTCTGGGGCATTACTCCCGCATCCGCCGCTATGACGAGGACAACCAGATCTATTCCGCCGGCTCCGGCAACCATGTTTTTCACAAACTTTTCATGGCCCGGAACGTCTACGATTCCGAGTCTCTGCCCGCTTTCCAGCGTATGCGCTGCAAAACCGAGCTCGATCGTAATTCCCCTCTCCTTCTCCTCCTTCAGCCTGTCCGTATTTACACCGGTGATAGCCTTAATAAGCGCCGTTTTCCCGTGATCAATGTGTCCGGCGGTACCCAGGATTATATGTTTCATACGCGAACAACCCCACTCAATATCCCCGATTTCCTAACTTATCGGACGATAGCAAAATCCCCACACATACACAACAGGAAAAACCGGCAAGAGAAAGATATTGCCAATAGTCCGCCGCCATGGTAATACCACGTGGTTATGAGAATACTCAGTCTTGACCACGGCAGTAAAAGGATAGGCGTGGCAATATGCGATGAGCTGGGATTAACCGCTCAGGGCATCACCACGATTGAAAGAAAATCCCTCAAAAGCGACATTGAGGAGATATCAAAATTTATAAGAGAGTATAGCGTTGAAAAAATAGTCATTGGGTTCCCGAAAAGGTTAGACGGAACAGAGGGAATTGAGTGTGAAAAGGTCTCCAAATTCGCCAAAATCCTTGAATCAAAATTTTCGCTTCCTGTAATTAAGTGGGATGAAACCCTTTCAACGAAGGATGCGGAAGAGATACTGATCGAAGCGAATATGAGCAGGAAAAAGAGGAAAAAAGTTATCGATAAGCTCGCTGCCTGTTTTATTCTCGAGAGATATCTCGATCATCTGAGGTCAAGGGCTAAAGAATTGTAGGGTCGGGTTTTATACCCGACCGCAAATGGTGGCATATAAAATGCCACCCTACTTTTCACCCTTCACCTTTGACCATTTACCTATTTTCTAACACCATGAAATTCATAAACGAAAACAAACTTTTTATAGCTGTCACCTGTATAATAATCCCCTTTGTTCTCTATGCAATCTTTTCAAATTATGCAGAAACCCCCGTAGACAACCTGAATAGATCCGTTACGATAGAAATCCCCAAAGGGGCCAGCTTTTCTGATGTTACCGCCATTCTTGAGAAGGAAGATTTAATAAAACACAAAAGGTCTTTTTATCTGCTGGCAAGACTAAAAGACGCTCCGACACATATCAGAGCCGGGGAATACGAACTGAACAGTTCTATGTCTCCGGCAGATATCATCAATAAATTCATAAAGGGCAAAATTAAGGGATATTATGTGATCATTCCTGAAGGCTTTAATATATCCCAGATAGCTGCCCGCCTAGCTGCCATAGGGCTCGTCAATGAGGAAAAGTTTATTAAAATATCCTCAGACCCCGAGTTCGTGTCATCCCTCGGAATACAGGGCAGTAGCGTTGAAGGATATCTGTTTCCGGATACTTACATACTTACCAGGTTGATGGACGCCAAAAAAATCATTAAACATATGGTGAGCCGGTTCAGGCAGAAGGTTACACCGTATATGATACAACGGGCAAAAGAGCTCGGATTTACCACCGGAGAATTTGTTACCCTGGCATCTATTGTCGAAAAAGAAGGCGGGCCAAATGAAGAGAGGGCATTGATAGCCGCTGTCTTCCGCAACAGATTAAAAAAGGGAATAAAGCTCCAGAGCGATCCGACGGTCATCTACGGAATCAAAGATTTTGACGGAAACATAAAAAGGAAGCATCTGAGGGAGAAGACACCGTACAACACATACCAGATAGACGGATTGCCGCCCGGCCCGATTTCAAATCCCGGCATGGAATCCTTGCTTGCCGTCCTCTATCCCGCATCTGTTGACTATCTCTATTTCGTATCGAAAAACAACGGCTCACACCACTTTTCATCCGACCTCACCTCCCACAACAATGCCGTCCAAAAATATCAGATTAAAAGAAGAAGACGTTAGCATCATGTCAACGATACTCTGTCATTTCGAAGGAGTCTATCACGACTGAGAAATCTTAGATTTCTCCCTGCGATCGAAATGACATTTCTTGATTGACACGACGGTAGCATTTTCTCGTCAACGCCCGAACGGCAAAAGACCAGCCCCCCTCTTCCCCCATTCCTAAGGGCAAACAAAAAACACCTATATTATTATGATAATGAAAAATAGTCTTGACTATCTTTCATTACTGTGAATAATAGTCGTCATGGAAAGTAGAACACTCTATGTAAAAATGTGGGAAGAGCTTGCCGCAGATAAGAGCATGATTTTTCTCGCAGGACCGCGCCAGTCGGGGAAAACAACGCTTGCACAAATAATTGCACGCTCCTATCCAAACAACCTATACTTCGACTGGGATATTCCAACATGCCGAAAACAACTCATCGAAGACCCGTTTTTCTTCGAAGCCGTCGAGCGTAAAGATTCATCAAATCCCTTCATTGTGTTAGATGAGATCCACAAGTACAAAAACTGGAAAAACTACCTCAAAGGCGTTTATGATCAATTTCACGAAAACTACCAATTCCTTGTTTCAGGAAGCGGTCGTCTCGATATCTATCAGAAAGGTGGCGACTCGCTGGCAGGCCGTTATTTTCTTTTTCATCTTTGGCCTTTTACCATTGCCGAACGGGGAGAGAGAAACCTTACACTGAATGAGTTTCTGAATAATCCCCTTCATATCATTATGGAGCGGACGGGCGAACTCAGGGAAATATGGCAACAGCTCTTTGCCCTGAGCGGTTTTCCGGAACCATTTCTATCAGGCCGTATGGCAACGTATCGTCGATGGTCGAATACCTATTCACGTCAGTTAATCCGTGAGGACATTCGTGATCTGACCGGCGTCAAATCTATCGGGTATCTGGAAACACTCTATCTTCTGTTGCCATCAAAGGTGGGCAGTCCCATATCCATTCCTTCCCTTGCCGGGGATTTGCACGTATCCTATAATTCGGTCCGAAGCTGGTTAACGGTATTTGAACGATTCTTCCTCATCTTCGCCATCTCCCCGTGGACCCGAAAAATCTCGCGTGCCATCCAGAAAGAACAGAAGGTCTACATCATGGATACTCCCCTTATAAAGGAGCCGGCAGCCCGGTTTGAAAACATGGTGGCCCTGGAGTTATGGCGTGCGATTTCATCCTGGAATGACATGGGGTACGGTCGATTTTCGCTCCACTTCATAAAAAACAAAGAGAAGCAGGAAGTGGATTTTCTGATTGCCAACGAGGGAGATCCAATTCTTCTCATAGAGGCCAAGCTTACCGAGACACAACCATCAACTACGCTGAAAAAATTCCAGCGTGCCCTCGGCATACCGGCGGTACAACTCAATAATGAAGGCGATGGATACAGAATCCTATCGAATGGCAACTACTCTATTCTGGTTGCTCCGGCATATCAATGGCTTTCTCACTTGCCGTAAGTTTACAATCTGTCTGACAAGCGGAACAGGAGAAAAACGGGGAGAAAAACGGAACGTCCGTAAGTAAGTAAATAAATTAAACCAAAGATTGACAAGTTCGTAAAAAGTCGAAATATGCACAATTTTGATAGGGGTAGGAACGATACATTGGTTTGTATCGCCCCTCCCTCCGAACCGGACTTGCGGATTTCCCGCATCCGGCTCTCCAGTCGGTGGTTTTACCTCATTGAGGACTGGCGCAACATACAATGGGCTTCCACAAGAC
>JAUSPI010000224.1 GCA_030655775.1 Syntrophales bacterium | reverse complement strand
CCTTGCGAATTAAGCGCTATAAGGCATAAATTAAGTGCATTAATTGTATATACACAAATGCAGTAATTGCTTTCTTGTTCATTGATTTTCCAGCATTCTGTCTTGTAAGGTGTTTATTTATATTTGGGTGAATTATTGCTGATCTTACACGATATTATTTCTATGAAGCGCGGCTTGTTCTGACATAACTAAGAAGGAGAATCTTTGTTTAAATCAAATCTATATACATATACTCCTGAGTCTAATCTCTTTTCTGCAGTAAAACCCATCCTTTCGATAAGTCTGATCGCATGTTTATTGTCGGGCAAAACGACAGCAGTAAAGCTGATGATCCCCCTTTTACCGGCTATGTGATTCATGTAGGCAAACAGTTCGCTGCCCACATGGGCATTTTGATAATCATCATGGATAACAAGGACTGATTCCGCCGTTAAGGTGTTTTCACCAACAATAGTGTATTGCCCCACCCCGATCAGCAAATCCCTTTCTGCTTCTTTAATCCCGACAAGCACAACCATCTTCCGCGTATAATCTGTGGTAACAAAACAATCCTGCAGCACTTCGTGGGGGAAGTCCTCTCTTTTCGTGAGAAAGCGCTTGAATATACTCTGATCAGTGAGGGAACCAAAAAATTGTTTGAGCCGGGGTTCATCTTCCACCTTAGCAGGTCGCAGAAAGATGCTCAGGCCTTTTCTGGTGGTACGCTTTGTTTCCAACTCCAGCGGATAGTGTGCTTCTTTACCTGAGGGGAAAACCTGGTCCTGATAAACAAGTGAACGATTTTTAGCCGCAGCGATTAACGAAGGGCGGTAGTCCGGGTGAGCAACGCCGATCAGGGACATGGCCCGCTCACGCAGGTTATTACCATGCAGGTAAGCAATGCCGTATTCGGTAACAACGTAGTGACTATCACCCCGAGTGTGGGTAATGCCTGCGCCTTCCTGCAGTAAGGGAACAATACAAGACCTTTTACCTCCTTCACTGGTGGACGGTAAGGTAAGGATTGATTTCCCCCCGCGAGAGAGGACAGTGCCGCGCATAAAATCGACCTGACCACCGATACCGCTGTAAAAGAGATGACCCATAGATTCAGCTGTGGCCTGGCCAGTGAGATCAAGCTCCAGAGCACTGTTAATCGCCACCATATTTTTAATACGTGAGATTGTTAAAGGATTGTTTGTAAAATCAATAGGATGAAACTCCACCGCAGGATTATTGTCCAGGTAGTCATAAGTCTCCCGGCTCCCCATACAAAACGAAGCCACTGTTTTACCTTTCAATAAGGTTTTGCAGCTGTTATCAATAATACCTTTTTTCATCAGGTCTACAGCACCATCGCCAAGCAACTCAGTATGAATGCCGAGCTGTTTCTTTTCGAGCAGGCTATCCATAACTGCATCGGTAATACACCCATAGCCTATCTGGATGGTATCTCCGTCTTCAATAAGCTGGGACACATAGCCGCCAATACGCCGGGTCACCTCATCGCACACCTGTTCATTGTCTTTATACTCTAGCAACGGTTCATCTTGAACTATTAAAAAATTAATATCATTAATATGAATAAATGTATTACCATATATACGGGGCATTTGGGCATTCACCTGGACAATGACTGTTCTGGCGTGCTGAACCGCCGCTTTGACAATATCAACGCTCACCCCAAGGCTGAAATAACCATGGGCATCAGGGAGAGAGACTTGGATCAGCGCTACATCAAGGGGAATCATTCTGCGGCGAAAGAGTTGGGGAACAGCGGAAAGGAATACTGGTGTATAGTCGGCCATCCCTCTGTTGACAGCTTCCCGCGTGTTTTCCCCGATAAAAAAAGAGTTGTGACGAAAATGGCTTTTGAATTTTTCGTGCGTATAAGGAGCTACCCCTAATGTCCAAACGTGCATAACTTCTGTATCAAAAAAGGCATTTGGGTACTTTTCCAGATAATCAACCAACCCTCCCACCAGGTATTGGGGTTCACCGCAACCTGTCCCCACAAAGATGCGATCACCGGCCCGGACCTGGGAAAAAGCCCTCTTCAGAGAGACAAATTTCTCGGGGCTGCTTGCCCGACACATGTTCAGGTTATGGTAACCCTCTTCTTTATTCATAGGTTATCACCTCTTACAATGTTTCTACAACTCATTAGTGCTAAGGAAGGAATTTCTTCCGCTAAGAAGGTTCGCGGGATTTTTATTTATTTTCGGTCTTTTCAAATCTAATAAACAGTAGTATATTTATTATAGCAACAATTTTCTTTCTTGTATATAATTAAGCAATATTTTGACATTGTAAGGGAAGGGGTTAATATTTTGAGTTCTATTTGGGAAACAGGACAGGAGATTCTGGAATTACGATCAGCTTATCCTGAAAAATTTGTGGCGGAAGAGGACATTTTCCAGCACATGCTGCCCGGTGATCGAATTTTTATCGGGACAGGTTGCGGCGTGCCCCAGCACCTCGTCGACACAATGATAAAGTATGTGGATTCCCATTCCAATTTGTACGAAAATGCAGACCCTCTGCAAATTTGGACACTCGGGGTGGAGCCCTATACGCATGAACATTTTCAGAAGCATTTTCGCCATTATTGTTTTTTTATCAACCAGAGTATCCGTGAAGCTGTGAACGAAGGCCAGGCGGATTACACACCGGTTTTCCTGAATCAAGTACCCTCTTTACTACGTAAAAGATATTTTCCTGTTGATATTGTCCTTATACAAACCTCTTTGCCTGACCATCAGGGATTTTTAAGTCTGGGAATTAGCGTAGACGTAATGAAGGCAGTGCTGGAAAAAGCACCCTTGGTAATTGCACAAGTGAATTCTTACATGCCTCGAGTCCATGGAGAAACATTTATCCATGCCAGTGATGTTGATTTTTTCTTACCCTTTAACGAACCCCTGCTGGAATATAAACCGGAGTTCCCTGATGACATAGCCAGCAAGATCGGTCAATACGTGTCACGACTTGTCCAGGACGGGGATACAATACAGGTTGGATTCGGCAGCATATCAAACGCCATTTTAAACAATCTTTTTGATAAAAAAGATCTTGGCTTCCATTCAGAGCTGCTCAATGATGGCATTGTGGCACTTATGAAAAGAGGAGTGATTAATAATTCGCGCAAGACTTTGAACCCCGGGAAATCTGTAGCTGCTTTTTGCCTGGGCACGAAAGATACTTATGATTACATGCACGACAATCCCGCTGTAGAATTAAGAACTATCGATTATACAAACGATATTCACAATATAGCCGGTCTCAATAACATGACGGCCATTAACAGTGCCCTGGAAATCGACCTGACAGGACAGGCTACATCCGATTCAATCGGCACCTTTTTTTACAGCGGTGTCGGCGGACATGCCAATTTTATGCGCGGTGCAGTGCTGTCTCCCGGGGGTAAGGCCATCCTTGTCCTGCAATCTACAGCTAAAAATGGCAAAGTTTCCCGGATCGTCCCGTGCCTTCAGAGTGGTGCCGGCGTCACATTGACCCGCGGGGATATCCAGTACGTGGTCACGGAATATGGGATTGCCTACCTGCATGGTAAAAACATCAGGGAGCGAGCGATGTCCTTAATAGCCATCGCTCATCCCAACTTTCGACCATGGCTTATTGAAGAAGCGAAAAAGCATTCATACATTTACCCTGACCAAGTTTTTATAGAAGGAGAATACCCTGAAGCACTGGAGACATACCGAACGACCAAATCAGGCCTACGTATCTTTTTTCGCCCGATTAAAATAAATGATGAACCCCTGATTAAAGATTTCTTTTATTCCATTTCCGATAAAAATCTATATCGACGTTTTCTCACTGTTTGCAAGAATATGCCTCACGAACGACTGCAGGAATCCTACCTAAAAATAAATTATGGGCAGGATGTGGTTATCCTGGCTATTATTGAGGAGGAAAACAGGCAAATGGTTGTGGGTATCGGGGAATATTCTGTATACGAAAATCTTACAACGGCAGAACTTGCCCTGGTGGTAAGGGACGACTACCAAAGACAGGGTATTGGGGGTGAGTTATTATCCTATCTCACCTTTTTAGCTGGCAGGCAGGGTATTTTGGGGTTTACCGGCGAAGCCCTGACGGAAAACATGCCCGTTTTCAACCTCTTTGCAAAATCAGGATTTAAGATAGAAAAACAGCGGGATGGGGGAATATACTCTTTTTTGCTCTCCTTATAACGAATGACCTATCAGAGCGATTTAAAAACAAGAAAAAGAAACCTCATTCCCCCCCCCCCCGAATCCTCGGGGGGGGGGTTGCCTTAAACAGAACAATTATTTTTTTAGCTTTATCTTACTGACGTCCCTTTACGATATCATCCACTACGGATGGGTCAGCAAGGGTTGTGGTATCGCCAAGTTGGTCCAGTTCGCCGGAGGCAACTTTTCTCAGGATCCTTCTCATAATCTTACCGGAGCGTGTTTTGGGAAGGCCAAAGACAAACTGCAGCTTGCCGGGAGAAGCGATTGGACCAATCTCTTTTCTGACATGGAGTACCAGTTCTTTTTTGAGGGCATCGCTTGCTTCAATACCGGTTTTCAGCATGACATATGCATAAAGGTCTTCACCTTTAATATCATGGGGAAAGCCTACCACAGCAGCTTCGGCAACTGACAGGTGGGATACAAGGGCCGACTCTACCTCTGCTGTGCCCATCCGGTGACCGGAAACGTTGACAACGTCATCTATGCGGCCAAGGAGCCAATAATAGCCATCTTCATCTCTTCTTGCACCGTCACCGGAGAAGTAGAATCCGGGCTGCTGGATAAAATATGTGCTAAAGAATCTCTCAGGCTCATTGTATACACCTCTCATAATACCGGGCCATGACTGTGCCATACAAAGCTCGCCGCCCTCATTTACGCCAGCCTCTTCGGCAGGCTCATCACCTGAAGAGCGAGGTTTCAAAATAACCGGCTTGACACCGAAGAACGGCAGGGTTGCCGAACCAGGCTTTGTAACCCATGCGCCTGGAAGAGGGGTAATCATAAGGCCGCCGGTCTCGGTCTGCCACCATGTATCAACGATGGGGCACTTTTCCCTACCCACGTAGGTGTGGTACCACATCCACGCCTCCGGGTTGATCGGCTCACCCACAGAACCAAGTACCCTCAAGGATGAAAGATCTCTGCCCTGAGGCCATGTTTCGCCCTCTTTCATCAGGGCCCTGATTGCTGTAGGTGCCGTATAGAAGATATTGACTTTGAACTTCTCTACGATCTGCCAGAACCTGTCCGGATTTGGGAAGGTGGGCACTGACTCGAAAACAACGGAAGTTGCACCGTTTGACATGGGCCCGTACACAACATAGGAGTGTCCGGTTACCCAACCGATATCAGCAGTGCAGAAATGAATATCATTTTCTTGATAGTCGAATACGTATTTGAATGTAGCATAAGCATAGACCATGTAGCCGCCGGTGGTATGAAGGACACCTTTGGGCTTGCCTGTGGAACCGGATGTGTAGAGAATGAAAAGAGGATCTTCAGCGTCCATCATTTCTGCCGGGCAGTCTTCGCTGATGGAGGGATCCGCAATATCCTCTTCGAACCAGCTGTCTCTTCCTGCTTGCATGGGTACATCGAAGTTTTCGAGCCTCTTAACTACGATTACGTTATCCACTGTATGACCCTGTTCTGCACAGAGGTCGCATGCCAGATCCGCATTAGCTTTGGAGTTCACATTTTTACCGGAACGCCAGTATCCGTTTGCCGTGATCAAAATCTTTGCGCCAGCATCGACGATCCTGTCCCGCAGCGCCTCGGCAGAGAAGCCGCCAAATACGATTGTGTGTACTGCTCCGATCCGAGCACATGCCAGCATTACAACCGGTAACTGCCAGATCATGGGTAGGTAAATAGCGACCCGATCACCTTTGACCACTCCTTTAGCTTTCAGGACGTTTGCAAATTTTGATACTAAAGGCAACATTTCTTTGTAGGTGAGTTTCACAACATCGTCTTCAGGTTCACCTTGAAAAAGGATGGCGACCTTGTCGCCCTTACCCTTTTCGATCTGGTAATCCAGACAGTTGTATGAAATATTTGTTTTGGCGCCAATAAACCATTCCACTTCGCCTTTGCTGAAATCTTCCCGGTTAACCTTCTGCCAGGGCTCAAACCAGGAAAGATTTTTTGCCAGGTTACCCCAAAAGGTTTCGGGGTCTTCAATGGATTGCTTCCACATTTTTTCATACTCTTCCCGACTCTTCACGTGTGCCTGGTCGACAAATTCTTGGGAAGGTGGAAACTGCCTTTGTTCGTTCATCATTGATTTCATTTCGTCCATAACCATACCTCCTAAAAATATTAATTGGAAAACAGTTGCCATTCCATAAAAATGGTGTTGTGAATTGCTAAACGATTGTGAAAAAATGCACTTGATAAATTGTAAATTGGCCTCGCACAGAATTATTTATTATCACCTTCCCTTACTGTGAATTTTTAATTATTTTTGAATTGCAGTCATTCGAAATAATTAGCATACGAACCTCTATAAATAGGGGGAAACCATTACTCCTATTTATTATAACATCAAGAATGCTGATGGTAAACACTTATTTTTTCCTTAAATAAAGGATTTAATTGCTTAATATAGAATTAGTAATTAAGGGTTTTACCCTGTAGAATTTAAGATTACGAATTTCTTTTCATACAAAAAAGATAGGAGATAAGCATATGATCAAAAATCTAAACATCTGGCAAAAATTTTTTCTGGGTTTTTTGATAATTGCGGGGATACTTCTTCTTATTACAGGTCAGGCTGCTGTAAGGATATTTCGTACAGGTGTTGAACAACAGGCAGAACTAACTATAAATAAGGATTTGAATTCAGCAAGCAGGCAGTTACTACGTGGTCTTGACAAAATATCCCTTATTTTAAAGTTTATTTCCAATGATCGCAGTTTCAAGGAGGCGATGACAAATAATGATTTATTGTACTTGCAGAGACTTTTACTAGAATATAAGGAGCAAAATGAATTAAGTTTTGCCATCATTACCGATCCTTCCGGAAAGATCATTACCAGTGCTAATAATGATCTTTCTTTTGGAGAACGAATCAGTAGAGATGATTCGTTTTTGATGTTTTTTGAAGGAAAACAGCAAAAAGGAATCATCATATTGGATGAAAATTTTCTTATAAGAGAAAACCTTGAAGAACAGGCGTATATAGAAATTGTTCCTACCCCTGAAGCAAGGAGTTCAAATAAAACAGATGAAACGAAAGGACTGGCCCTCACTGCCTCCATTCCTATATACAACGAAGAAGGTGAAGTTATTGCCATTCTATTGGGTGGAGAGCTTTTAAACCGGGATTTTGATTTTGTCGATGAAATTACCGAAGTTTTTAACGTTACTGCAACAATATTTTTAGATGATGTACGTATAGCTACCTCGATTCGACTGACAAACGATGAAAAAAGGGCTATCGGAACAAGGGTTTCGGAAGAAGTTGCCAGTATTGTTCTGGATCAGGGTGAACGCTATCTGGGCAGAGCCTTTATACTTGATCAATGGTATTTAACAGCCTATGATCCAATTTTTAACAACAGGGAAGAAGTGATAGGAATCTTATATGTGGGTATACCAGAAGCACCTTTTGTACAAATGAGAAAGGACACTATTAACAATTTTGCTTTAGCTACCGGTTTCAGTATTTTTTTAGCAATAGGTTTAGCTTATTTTATTACCTTTTCTATTACGAATCCTCTTAATAAACTTATTACTACCATGCAGAAAGTGGAGCTCGGGGATTTATCGCAGAGGTATCTAAAAAAAGAGGCACTTGTAAGTGACGGAAGCAACTCTTTTGTGCCGTTAGCAGGGTCAAAAGCACTAGATAAAGACAGGAACGAAATTCAGCAGCTGGGAAGATTCTTTAACAAGATGATGGAAAGCTTACAAACTAACTGGAAAAAAAATAAGGAATTGCAATTAAAATTGGAAGAAAAAGAAAAAATGCGTCTTCAACTACTTGAAAAGCTCATCGTTACACAGGAAGAAGAAAGAAAAAGGATCTCCCGCGAGCTTCATGACGAAACCAGCCAGTCACTGACAAGCTTGTTGCTTGGGCTGAAGCTTATCCAGGGAGCTGATGATATCAGGGAGGTACGCAAGCTTGCTGGCAACTTCAGGGAAGTTATTTTCAAAACTTTGGAGGAAATACAATGGCTTTCTTATGAATTAAGACCAAGCGTCCTTGATGATCTGGGTTTGAATGCAGCCTTAAACCGTTATGTAAAAGAGCTTTCCCAGCATGCTAATATTAATATCAAATATGATTTGCAGGAGTATAGAGATGTAAGGTTGGGGTCTGTTGTAGAAACAACCGTATACAGGGTTGTTCAGGAAGCACTTACAAACGTAATCAGGCATGCCGGGGCGCAAAACATTGAGGTATCACTAAAAAGTAACGATAACAACATGGAAGCTATTGTAGAAGACGATGGCAAAGGATTTAATCTTTCTTTATTACAAAATGATAAACAAGCCCTCGGACTTTTTGGTATGACAGAAAGAGCGACACTGGTAGGAGGCGAATTGATCATTGATACTGCCCCGGGAAAAGGAACTAAGATAGTATTAAAAATCCCACTGGATGTTTTTGGTAAACTAGAAATATAGAGAATGGCACCCTAAATGTTAGAGTCTGTGGTACCCAAAAGGAACCACTGCTTACATCCCAGAAGTAAACCTCCTAGATCGCAAATCGAAGGAGGTACGAAAGGAATGAAGACAGTGGTTCAAGTCGATTATATCAGGGAAATACGTAACAAGGAAGGGGTTAGCATTTCAGAGATTGCGAGGCGGTTGAATGTCTACTGGCTGACGGCAAAGAAATACGCAGATGGTGATGCCATTTTCCAGGCTAAACCCAAGCGTAGGCGAGGATGTCCGATGGGGAACTGCTCAAGGCTAGAGATCTGCAATTCATCCGTTTGGAGCATCCCTCCGGTGAGGCACAGGTGGATTTCGGAGAGTTTGATGCCATGGATCCAGCAACCAGTAGAGACATCCGGCGATACCATCTTGTGATGTCCTTCCCTCATAGCAATACCAGGTTGTGCCGTGTTCTCCCTGCTCAAAATAGCGAATGCCTCTTTAACGGATTAGTGTCCATGTTTTACGAGATAGGTGGGGTTCCTCCGTATATCCTCTTTGACAATTTAACTCCCGTTGTCAAGAAAATCGTAAGCCGAACGGAACGTGAATTGACCGATATGTTCTTGGATTTTGCTCGGAAGCATCGTTTCGAATATCGCTTTTGCAATCCTCAGAGTGGTTGGGAGAAGGGCCACGTCGAGGGTAGCATAGGTTATGTCCGCCGAAACTTTCTTACTCCTTTGCCGGCAATCAACGACTTCCTATAATTCAACGACTGGCTCATGGCCGAGCTTCGTGAGGATCGCAAGCAAATGCATTACGAGAAGAAGCAACCGATTGAACTACTGTGGAAAGAGGATGAAGCTATGTTGCTCGCACTTCCGGCGACTCCTTTTGAGGCCATACGGCCGGCAACAGACACAGTAAACAAGTATGGAGAGATATCTGTTGGGGACGAGGTTTATCACGTCCCTAAGGCCCATCACAAGCAGCGTGTGTTCATCAAACTGCATTGGGATAAGCTAGAGATTTTCGACGAATATGGGGAAACCAAACTAGCAGAAAGCCCACGCCAGTATGCGTTCAAGGCGGAAGCCATTGACTGGGCTGCGGAATTGGAAATATATCGGCATAAGCCAAGGGCTATCAAACAAGCCACCTATCTCAAGGCATTGCCGGCGATAGTCAAAAATTACCTCCTTCCGCCCGAGTTCAATGAGCGGCGTAAGCGTGTTAGCAACGTCATCACATTGTTAGAAAAGCATTCCATCTTGGAAGTGGCCGCCACGATTCAAAAGGGCGTAGACTACAACGCCACAGACTTGGCAAGCCTGGTGATGATGTCTGGGTACTGCAAGGCATCCGAAAGCCCCAAACCTATGGCTGAGCTATGGACACCCTCATCGGTAGCGGAATGGAAGCCTGACCTCACTGCCTATGACCATCTGTCACCAGGAGGTGACACCCGTGAGTAGATTGACAGAGCTGTGTAAAGAGCTACGAATCGCTGACCTTAGTTATTTGTCCTCTGAAGTGAAATTCAAGACCACAGAGCAATACTTAACTGAGCTTCTGGAATTAGCGGTGCAGCAGCGACACACGAACCGCATTGAACGCTTGATACGTCAGGCTGGGTTTCCGATAATTGAAACACTGGAAAACCGCACTTTCGAGCGGATTACCTTTCCGACCAGCATCGATCAAGAAGGTTTGCTGGACATGGATTTCATCGAACGTAAGGAGAATCTGTGTTTTTTGGGTAGCTGTGGGACCGGAAAAACGAGCCTTGCCATCGCACTAGGAATCAAGGCGTGCATGCAGGGGAGGTCCGTTCGATTCTATCGAACCATCGATTTGGCCAATGAACTGGTAGAGAAGTATGATAGCGGCAAGGCACGGGGGCTCATTGAAAAGATCGCCAAAGCAGATGTATTAGTACTGGATGAAATCGGTTACGTACCGTTTAACAAAAAAGCCTCTGAGATGCTGTTTTCGGTCATTTCCAACAGTTACCAGCGTCAGAGCATCCTAATCACCTCGAACCTGGATTTTGGCCGGTGGACGGAAATCTTTGGCGATGACCGGCTCACAGCGGCCTTAATCGATAGAATTGTTCACCATTCACACATACTAGCATTCACTGGCCCCAGCATTCGATTAGAACAAGCTATGGCACGGCGAAACTATCAGCCTGAGCGGAAAAACTGAAACTTCTGAAAACTCTCCCCATCCCGAGGGAGGGGGACCCTTCAAGAGAAAAGCCAGGGATGTAAACTCTAAACTTTTAGAGTGCCATTCTCTAAAGAAAAGACTTGCCAAAGACACACTGGACAAAATAGCTTAATAAGTAACGATTTAATCCCTATCTAGATTTGACTATATCCTGATTTTTCTTTTTAATATAAGACCCCCACCGACAAGCATTGCGTAGGTGGGGGTCTTCAATCAGGCGGAGTAGACTCTCCATCTGATTCCCGATGTTTCAGCTTTGCTGAGACGAGTTCACTTTTACACTCCCAATTCTTTTTCTTCATTGCTCAACAATCCTTTTTGGATAGCGTATTCCACAAGTTCAGAACGATAGTTCATATTTAGCTTCTCCCTAGCCCTCGCCTTATAGCTTTCTACAGTTTTGATACTCACAACAAGCCGATCAGCAATTTGTTTATTAGTATAGCCTAGAGCTACAAGCTTAAGAACTTCTTTTTCCCTATTGCTTAACAGTTCTTCTTCACTACCTTCAATGTCTTGATATTCGCTGTGGTGAATATCATATACACCCTTCAAAACAGCCCTGGTTAAAGAGGGATCCAGGAATATCTCATCCCGGTTTACGGCCCTGATAGCAGTGATCAGTTCCACATCAGCCGCTTTTTTTAATATATAACCATCACCGCCCACTTCCAGCACTTTATGAATATAACCTTCATCATCATGCATCGTTAATACTAAAACTTTGATAGAAGAGTCAATTGATTTTAGTTCTGAGAGTATATGGAGCCCGTTAGTATCGTCCAGAGACAGATCAAGCAAAATTACCCTTGGTCTTAATTCAGAAGCCAACTTCAAAGCGTCAATACCGCTACCCGTCTCTCCAACTATTTCCATATCTTTTTGGGAATCAAGCAATAACCTTAAGCCGGTTCGCAATACTGCATGATCGTCAACAAGTAAAATATTTATCTTGTCCATCTTTTCTTTCGCATCCCATCCACTTTTTGTTATGTGAATTATACAACGTTTAATCTTAACTGACAACCAACATCATAGAGAAAGTGTCATAGAGGAAGAATCTCGCAGATAATCCTCGATAAACTTTCTTAAAAACCTTCTTATGTTTTTCATCTTTACCCTACGCATTATTAGGGTTATTACTGTATAGCATAGTTTAATAGATAAATTTTTTAGGGTTTTTTGTCAGTTATATGTTGACAAATAGGGTTTTACCCTGTTATAATGAAGGCGAAAGATGCAAATTGAGAAAAAAGAGGTGATGGCTTGTGAAAAGATTAACAATTAATAATTTCAAATTAGCTCTCGATAACCAGTTACAGATACCCCAGTTTCCCCCAGGTAAAATTTATAATAATACTACAACGTTTTTTCTTTTAGTAATTTTGATGATTTTACCAATTAATATTTTTTCTAACCTACTATTTTCTTTTCAGAGCCAGAGCTTAGCCCAATCTTTTCTTAATTATGAAATGAGATGGGAAAATATCCTGACTACACAAGGAGTATTAGGAGAAAAACCCGAAGAGCAAATTGTTGTCTTTGGTGAAAATGGAGTTTACTTTTTACCGGATTATGAAACTGCATTATTTGAACTTGTTAATGCCACTCGCCTGGAACATGATCTGCCACTCTTTGTGTTAGATATAAGACTGGTTGATTTTGCCAGAGAAAAAGGAGAGGACATGCTCTCCAATGGATATATTGAACATTACTCCCCCAGACTTGGAAGACCAGGACAGCAAGCATCAAGGGATGGCATAGCTTTTACTACTTATGGAGAAAATCTGGCGGGAACCCTGGGAGCAAAACACGTGTCTCCCGAAGTGGCTTTTTATCACCTGATGGAAAGCAAATATCATAGAGAAGCCATTCTTAACGATAAAAATAACCACCATCTTGGTATCGGCGTAGCTAAAGGTTCAGAAGATGGTATGGTATATGTAATGCATTTTATGATGCCTTAACAGGAAATACGTGCCTAGTAAAAGTTCACAAAACTCTTTTTCAAACAAAACAACTTTATCTGCTGTTGAACTCATGATACTTCATGACAGAAAGCGGTACTTGTGAAAAGTACCGCTTTATAAACTGGAAAAATAATAACAGGTAATTCTATTATATTTTATTACATATTTTACTTGTTTATTATTTTTTTTAGTTTTATTCTGACAAAATTTACTTTTTTGTGCAAGATAGGTATTGCTATTCATGGGAATTACTGGTATAATAGCGTCTGACAATATATGTCGAAAACTGTAAAAAGGGGGGCGAAGGGTTGAAGTCGACAGGAATAGTTAGAAAAGTGGATGAATTAGGAAGGGTTGTTATCCCTATAGAATTACGGCGGACCCTGGGTATCAACATAAAAGATGCTTTGGAAATATACGTTGACGGAGAAAAAATAATACTAAAAAAATATGAACCTGCATGCATCTTTTGTGGTAATGCAGATAACGTAAAACAATTTAGCGGCCGTATCGTTTGTCAGGAATGTGTCGACAAAATGTAGCACTAATACTACATTATTTGTAACTACTCAGCCATTAGGTTACTTAGTCGCTCGGGACGCAAAGCATGGGGACGGTTCCATCGTCTTCCCACTAGCTATGGTAAGGCGACACACCCCATTTTTCA
>JAUSPI010000223.1 GCA_030655775.1 Syntrophales bacterium | reverse complement strand
CCGGCACTTCACACAAAAAACAGTCCTCCCCCCACCTGCTTGATCCCACCTGCTTGATCCCGCACCCACCACTCCGAACAACATTTCAAACTCCCTACCGGTTAACACCCCTCAAAACATCTCTTTTCCATAAAATAGTGGCACTCGTGTTCATATATAGTGCAGTGGAAGTATAATGCTTTCCTTGCATGGATGCTATCCCTGACCGGCAGGCTCAGGGTAAAAATAGAACGCCTGCTCATTTAAATAAAAAAGTTAAAGAGAGGACAGAAAATGTACATACTTGAAAGACAAAGTGACCTCTACTCAATAGAAGGTGGCAATCTTGAGGTTCTAAAAATACCCGTAACCCAACAGGTAACACCCTTCGCTGAGGCGGGGAAGATGGTTTACATCACGGGCGATGTAAGTTTCGAAACCCATTTGCCCGACAACAAAGGCATTGTCGGGGGAATGTTAGGCAAGATAGTTGGAGCGGGCAAGCGGTTAATGGCTGGTGAATCTCTGTTCTTTACTTATTTCAGGGGTCATGGCGAAGTTGGATTCGCCGGAAGCGTACCTGGCCGGATACTGCCTATAGGTCTTAACGGAAACACCGTTTTAGCTCAACGTGACGCCTTCATTGCCGCCGTGGGTGACGTGGGTATATCCGTAGCCTTTCAAAAACGAGTTGGTGCCATCCTCTTTGGCGGTGAGGGTTTTATCCTGGAGAAGATATCAGGAGATGGGATTGCCTTTATTCAGGTTGCAGGCGATCTCCTCTCTTTTGATCTGAGTGCCGGAGAAACGATGCGCGTGGACACCGGTTCCGCGGTCGCGTGGGATGACAGTGTCACATACAGCATAGAAGTTATACGCAGTGTCAAATCCGCCTTATTCGGCGGTGAAGGACTTTTCTTTACCACGCTCACGGGACCGGGCACGGTAATCGTACAGACAATGACCGCATCAAAACTGAGGCAGGAACTCTGCGCGCCAATCATGAAAAAACTGGGGAAATAGCATGGTAGGGGAACAACGATTACTTCAGCTAATAACACCGGAATCAGGTTTTGATACTTACACAATCGAACACCAGAAAGAAGTAGCCAATATATCCAATGCCATAGCCATAGAGATGGGTCTATCTGACAAGCAGATACTATGCATTACCCTTGGAGCGGCTTTCCACGATACCGGAAAGCTTTTTCTTCCAAAAAGGTTATTGGGAGAGAAAGGCGGGTTAGGTGATGCCGAGATCGGATTGATAAGGCAGCACTGTTTTGATGGGATGGCGCTGCTGAAATCTATTGGCATTGCCCCCTGCATATACCAGATAGCTTTTCAGCATCATGAGAGACTGGACGGTTCAGGATACCCCGGGGGCCTCTCAGGTTCTCAAATCTCACTTGAATCTCGAATAGTGGCAGTAGCGGATGTGTTTGACGCCATGGTACGTGACCGCTTGTATCGTCCGGCGCTCAGTGTAGATATGGCGCTGAATGAAATAAATATAAACAAGGGAACCCTGTACGACCCCGAAGTTGTGGACATACTATACTCCATACCGAATATTAAAGAAGGAAAGGGAATTTCATGCGAACGACTGGAAAATTGTCGGACAACCATCCGGACAAGGAAATGGTTCTGACCGCCGCAAAAGAGTTAAACAAGAAGGGGCTTTTCTGCGTGGAGTACGGAAACTGTGGGGATGCCATACGTAATTATACACAAGCCATCGATTTGTGCCCCTCCTACAAGACACCTTATTATTATTGCACAATAGCTTATATGCGTCTCGGAGATTACCAAGGTGCGTTAAATACCATAACCGCATTAATTGCTTCGTGTCCACCAAAGGCGTTTTTATATGAAATGCGTGGAAACATTCATTTCTGCATGGAGAAATATACTGCCGCTGTTGAAGACTATGACAGGGCTATCAAGATAAATCCCGATCAGGCTTCTGCTTATTATGGTCGTGGAGTTGCCTATGCGGAAACAGGAGATAGTAAGAGGGCCGCTACTGACATTATTAAATCAGCAGACATGGGACATCCTGACGCCTGGCTTTTGATGGCAGAGATGAAAAAAGAGAAGGGGCACGAAACCCTCACAAGGAAAAGAAAGAGAGATGGAACTTTGTCATGAACAAAAGTTCGACATCAACTTTACACCTTATTCTTCTCGTATATGCCATTTTTATTTTTTCAGCCGGACCAGCCTCTGGATTTTGCTTCAATGAAGCCGGCACTTTATTTGACATACCGCCAAAGCTTCTTCAGGCAATTGCGAAGGTTGAAAGCAATTATAATCCGGTTGCCGTACACTGGAACAGCAATGGTTCTTATGATTATGGGCTGATGCAGATCAATTCATGGTGGGCTTCCCCTTCCCGGTTAGGTGAGGACGTATGGTCAACGATTGGTGATCCCTGCACCAATGTCATAGTCGGTGCGGGGATATTAGCCGATCTGATCGAACATCACGGATATGCCTGGAAAAGTGTTGGATACTACAACTCCGGGAACAAGAAGAGGCAAAAGCGATATATTGACAGGGTTTACAGGGCAATGCGGGAGCTTAGGGAGTAATGGGCATTGTTAGACTTTGGGAAAATAGGAAAATCTCTGCATGAAATATCAAAAACATACCAGATATCCTGTCTCGCGGTGATAGACGAGGTGGAGAATGCGCTTGGCTCCGCACTGACCAGGGTGCATGGCTACGACGTAGATGTCCAGATCACGGGCAACGGTACCCCCGGCCTCAGAATAATAGGATATAAGGGGACACGTGAAGGATGTACGATCAATAGAATATATCCCGAGACACTAAGCAAACACACCGTGAGATTTCTGCACAAGCGGCTTGCGACAAGGTTGAATGAGCGGGCAGTGTTGGAAGAATTCTTCACTCTTGCCCCGCTCCAGCGTCATGTATATGAAGGAAAAATATATAAACCCCCCTTCCCCGGTAAAGAGCTTTACGTAGACGTCACACATTATGACCGTTATTTTGGCATCAAAAGTTCCACAGCAGCTATCTGTAAGTATAGATGGCAGCCCTTATCTGAACGGGGAAGATACAGACTTGGCGACACGCTTATGTTTTATGTTCTGCGTGTCCGGGCAGTGCTGGTGAATGGGTATCCCAGACTGGAGATCTATGTAAGCCGGTCATCGAAAAGCCTGGTGGACAGGCTGATAAAAAAATACATAGCCGATGAAACCGGCAATCCGGCGGTCGGTGATATTAAGTGTATAAAACGTGTAGCAAGCGCTTACAGCAGAGTGGTATCCACGGTACGGATAGATCCGGAAATACTGGACAGGGTATCAAAAGAAGTAAACGAAGTAATCAGGGTAGAGGTGGTTAATGCTTAATATTGGAAAGCGGGCAAAAGCAAAGAAGTTTCATAAAGACAACAGCACTCTTTTAGGAGAAGGATATTCCCTTACAGATAAAACCCTGGACGGAAAGATACCCCTGCCACAGGAGCTATATGTTCCCGACGCTGACCGCAGTGGTCACATGTGGTGTTTTGGAACTACCAGGGTAGGCAAGACCAAGATCATAGAAAACATGGTTGAGCAGGATATTCGTAAAGGGTATTCAGTAATCGTTATAGACCCCAAAGGTGAAATAAGCCTTTTCTCGAAGATTGTTCAGGTAGCTGAAGAAACGGGGAGATTAAAGGATCAGTTAATGCTCATGACCCCTATCTGCCCTGATTGCAGTGTACAGATAAATCCTCTTTCACACTACAGCATGTCGGAAGAATTGGTTGGGCATGTAGTTTCTGGTATTGACATAGGGAAAGAGCCGTTCTTTTTTAACGTTGCCTATGAAATATCGCTGGTAATTGTGCAGGCCATGATTTTAGTCGCAACGAAGAAGGAAGCGCATTACAGAAAAGCATTTAACCTGAATGATATAAAAAACAACGTATCCAAAGACAAGCTTAAAACGCTCCAGGAGCAAGTAGACGAGTTTCAGGACGATCCTGATCCTCAAGTTGTGGATTACGCAACACAGTTAAGTCTGGATATGAAGAAAATTATCGATTCCCCTCCGGACTATTACAGTAAGATCTCATCTAACCTCAGAGTCGCATTGATGGAGCTGACCAGTGGGAATATAGGAAAGATAGTAGGGACAGCACGCAGCAACAAACTGATATCGAAGCTGGAGAAGAACGAACCCGTTATTTTTGCAGCACATCTTGGCGCCATGATAACCCGCAGGGCGGCTTCCACACTCGGGAAAGTAATCATATCCATGCTCCAGAGTTTTGTGGGACGCAGGCTTGCAGACGGAGGAAAGGTCACCCCACCGTTGTGTCTATACATAGATGAGGCCCAGGACCTGCTTTATCATGGTATTGACAACTTTTTTGCCAAGGCAGGCGGCGCCGATGTGTGGATACACGGTTTTGCCCAGAGCGTATCTCAGCTGTATGCCAAGATCGGAAAGGATTACGGCAGGACAATCCTTGACAACACGAATACGAAGCTTTTTATGCGTGTGCCTGATGCGGACACGGCATCTTATGCCGCTGAGCATTTTGGAGAGAAGAAGAAGTATGAATCTATTTTCAACAGCGATGGCGGGATAACCGTCAGAGAGCAATCCGAGGACATCATAAGCCCATCAGACATACTTAATTTAAAGGCCAGGGCCTTTTATTTAATGACTTATGGCGGAAACTATAGGGGAAAGAGCATGGAAAGTTCACCATCAAACCTTGAAGTAATATTCCCCTATGCCGGAGTAGTTGGCCATGCCGGAGCCTAAAAAGAAGAGCAGGTTTGTGATAAAATTGGCAGTATTTTGCGCACTCGCCTTTTTGGGGATTGTCGTACTTAAACACTATTTGACCTGCATTCCCCCTATATACATACGCTACTTTGAAGGCATCATAATTATTGGGATACTTGTCTTTATCAGCAGGATATTCTGGCACAAGATACATAAAAAACCGGTATCTCTTGCTTACGGCGACACGCAGCCGGTCGAAAACAAAGCAGGGGGGAAGATGAGCGTCCTGGACGGATACAATGCAATCAATTGCCCGGACGGTACCAGACACATCGACATTGAAGACCTGTCGCGTCTCTGGATTGACACTGTCGGAACGAAAAACAATACCAAGGCCAATCAGGAACATCAGCGCCAGGAAACAACCCCCCCGCAAAAGAAAGACGAAGAACAGAAAAAAGATAAAGAGCAAAAGTTCACTCATCCTGACATCACCGAATATTACCATAACAACATTATGGCGAGAGAAGTTGGGTTTATGAACGAACCTGCCCGGTTATCGACTGTCACGGAAATACTGGACCTTATTGACCGGTACGGGGAGTGTCCTTCCGTTGTTGACCTCGGTGCGACATATAGCGGGGCTGGCGAAACGGAGCCGGACTACAAGTGGTACAAAACTACGGCCACGGAGAAAAGCACCACATGGGATATATTGAGAATGTGCACCCTGCGGGAACATTTACTGAACGTTGCAAAGAAAGTCGAGAGTATGCACCCTGAAGATATAAGGACCCCCTTGTTTATTATTGCAGCACTTGCACACGATCTTGGAAAAATTCCCGAATTCAGGGAAAAGGGTTACATAATGGGGGATCACCCTATAATCAGCATGGAGATATTGAAAAATAAAGTTCCTGCATTTAATAACCTTCCCGAACAAGACATGAACAATATCATGACAGCGGTATTGAACCACCACAGGTCGGAAACAGAAAACGAATGGACTAACGGTCTTCAGAAGGCGGACAGGGATTGCAGGCAACAGGAATTAACGAAATATACATCGTTTAAGGGCGAAGAATATATAGAAACCGAAGAGATTAAAAACCTCTTGGATCCTCCCAAACTCTGGGACAGAGAGCGGGAAGAACTACCCTCTGAATCCTCTGTACAGAGCGAGTATGAGAGGGTTGATATGTCATGGTTCGATATAGGTGAATTCTTTAAAAAGTTAAAACCAAGGATAAACAAGTTGAGCGATGACGGCAAGTGGTTCCATGTGGTTTCAATGTCTGACGGGAACGTCTATGTCTGGATTGGTACAGTGACAGAGATCCTTCTCACCCTGGCCGGTGAGCATCAGGAACTGAACATCCTGGCCCTTGCCAGCAATAGTCAGGGGGAACACAGCCTGCTCGCTTCGGCAATGGATATATTCAAGAGCAATAAGTGTGTAGATCGAGTGAAGATACGGGACGGTTATTTTGGCAGGTGGTTTGAGGTGTTGCATCAATACCCCGCCAGCGAAAAAGGCAAGAAGTGCAGAGAGAGGACCCATGGCTTTTTCGGCATACCCTTCAGAATCGAAAACTTTAATTGTAAGCTGGGCGATCTTGAAAAGATGAAAAAGGATGACATCATAAAAAGCATCAAGAGTTTCTCGATTAGTACAAAAAAAGACAACGAAAATAGTGGCACTGCTGTTCCTATACAGTAGGGAGAAAGAATTTTGAACGAATATTTGAATTACATAAACCCGTTAAAATATTTTACGACGGACCAGTATTCGTCATTCTGGCAGAATCTATTCATTACAACGCTGTCAGGTTTTTGGGCCAGGATGCTGGTCGTGCTGTTTTTGGGATTAGCTATCTGGTTTGGTATACGGAGAGAACGGATAGCTTCAGGTTTGGCGTTTTTTGTCATAGCTATATTTATAGCTTACGGTGGCGGTATTTTAAAGCTTATTAGTGTGATGCGATAATTGGGGAGTAGTCAATATGGCAGGAAATAGTGGTGGAGCTCCGTTAGTCATCAGCTCCGATCAAAAACACAAACCGACAGGCTTTATAGACGCAATATCCCAGATAGAAAGGAACAATGAGTTGGAGAGGCAGGGAAGCGATATTCCAATGAGGCTCTTCACGACAGGGCAGAGACTTGAGTTCTGGGAAGTCGGGTGTAAAAGCACGCTGTGGAGCGGAATCATATCTATTCTTATCACACCGCTGGCAATAGGCGTTATTGAACAGATGATACCCATATTCGGGGAGATTAACCCATCTATGGGTGACCAGCTCATTGCACTCCTGTTAGCGGCCAGCTTTGCGATAGGCTATGCCTTTTTTTTGGGAAGGATCGGGATGTTATATGACGGCAAGTATACGAGAATGATGATACGGAGCTTTCTAAGTGGTGTTTTCATGAGTGGCATCTTTAAAATCGTTTTCGCCATGATATTCTACCATACTCTTGTCTTTGTCGTATTTACAGAAGACCGATTGTCGAGAATCCTGTTAATGCTCCACAACAAGTGGTTTTCAGTACCGATGGCAACCCTGGACTCCTGGTATGTGTTTCTGCTCAACTTTGGGAATGTCCTTATTTTATCGGCATACTTTATAGCCGTCACAACGACGATATATATAACCGTTCCATATATATGCATCATGATCAAGAAGTGGAAAAAGAGGAAGTATTCTCTTGAGTGTGAGTAAAAAATCAAAAATACAATTTTAAGGGAGAGGTGCGGCATGGCAGAAAAGAATGAGGACGTAAAAAAGAAATCCAGGGAAGAGGTTATTCAGGAGATAACAGACCGGAAAGTATCCCTGGCACAGGAAAGAGATTCAAGGGTAACCCTTGTCAGAACGAACGATACGAAAGCATTGCTCGATATGCAGCCCCCGATAGACAAGGCGCTCAGGCGGTTAAGGCAGGATATGGGGATCAACCCCAAATACACCAATGAGCTTGTCGGCGGGATAATCAACGAGTTTCACGATATGCTTGTTGACCTGTACAGATTTGCGGAGAAGGTAACGGGGCTTAGCGGTTTACCTTTCAGACCCCCACGGCGGTTTCATGCTTATAAAACGGGAGAGGCTGTCCCCGAGGAAAAAGTTGGGGCCGAAATTGTTGATGTGGAAAAGGCAGACAAAGCAAAGCCAGCGAAAACAGCAACAAAAGCAGTGAAAGCAACAGAAGCAGTAGAAGCAGCAGAAACAGCAGAATCCGCAGGATAGTCAAAAAAAAGTAAAAAAAGTTCTTGACATCTGTTGTAAGGCTGTTAAAAATAGAATTAAGAATTTTATTTCTCTATCCAGAGAGACCCTCGTTAGGCTGGATGCCTTTACACAAAAGGAACCACGAGGCCCTAATTTATCGGTAAGCGATTACAAATTTAAAATCGGTAGTCCGGTATCTGAGACTGGCAGGCATGCCAGGCTAAAAAAGGGAGAGATAGAAGCCTTCCTGTCCGTATCCATCAAGGATAAACAAAGGCTTCATTGCGCCCTTAAAAGAGAACTTCCCTTGTGGAAGCATAAAGGTAATATAAATTAAGACTTATCAGCTCGTATGATCAAGACCGGAGGGTCTTTTTTTGTATGGTAAATTCGTTACCCTGAGCAAAAACACTTTAACCCCGGAGGGGAACATAATCCCCTTGGCGAGAACTGTTTCCTCTCTGCAATTAGCAGAAAGGAGGCAGTCATGAAGGCGTTTATGATTATCAACATCGTAACATGGGGAACGGTAATTGTGGCTTTAGCTTTTGTATAAGCAAAGTCAAAAAAGAAATCCCGCCATTATTTAAAATCCCAAAACAAGTTATTTTGTTACTCCCGGAGGGAGGCACGATTCTCTCTCAGGGAGAGCTGCGCCTTTTTTCCGGGAAAAACCGAAAAGGAGGTTTATTGTGTTTACCACGATTAAACGAAAAGAGTTTATCTGCGGTTTTGCACTTAATTTAGCAGCATGGGGGATGGTGACGGTAGGAATCATCGTATTATGAGAAAAATCAAGAAAGGGAGAATGTCCAAAGATTAGAAGGTTGACGATAAGTAAAAACCACACCTGACAATCAGCAACCCTGCCGGTAAAGACAGTACGTTTCACTGACAGTGGCAAAGTCTTTCTCCTGAACAGCTAAGAAAAGCGGGTAAATCCTGGAGGAACCGTGACGCTCGATAAGAGTATCATAAGCATGTTTTGAATATGCCGGCATTTAATCCAGGGGCCCGCTTTTTTATGCAAAAAAAAAGGTAAGTAAAATGAAGATCTTCACTAACAAAGGATTTATTTTTGTTCCACAGGATACGACTTTAGTGGATTTAATCCATGAAGTTGAAGACGGCTTAGGCTTAGGGCGTTTAGACTTAACAGGGGTTAACCTGAGGGATTATCATGAATGGTTAACAGAATCCGGTTATAGCGAAAAAAGATCAATGCCCTTTGGTGATTATTAATCTTTTAAATTATTTGAGGTGAAAACGATGGAGAACACGTGGTTTTTTATCGACCCATCGACCGTTGATTCCAACGTCTTTGGTCTTGATGAAGTTTATGCTGTTAAGGTGAAAGAATACGTTGGGAACGGTGATGTGCGTTGTTTTACCCTGAAAGGTTGGAAGACTTTCGCAGACCTGCTTGATTATGATCCGCGAACAGGACGAAAAACGACACGTGCGAAATGGTTTATTTTTGCAGCTCAAGGGTCGCAGATGTAAGCTAAACAGTTTTAAGTTACGGTAAAAGCGGTAAATCCGGGCATATCCAAACATGCCATGGTCCCGCTTTTTTTATACAAAAAAGAGGAAAATTTAATGGACATGACACAGATAGATAAAAAACAAATACAAGGGCTGGTAGCCGAGAGAAATTTATATAG
>JAUSPI010000222.1 GCA_030655775.1 Syntrophales bacterium | reverse complement strand
GGGGTAATGCTAGAGAAAGCCAAATTTTGGCCATGGGGCTGTTTTCATACAAAAAAGTACTGAATATCGCACAGAGTAGGAACTTAATCTAGCCTCATACAGGAAAATCCTTAATAACCGCATTGTACTCCTTTTGGGCGTTAGTGTACGCCAGCTTTGAATAAATCTCAAGAGACTTTCTGGTTTCATGACCGGAATACGGCTGTATGAGAGAGTCATCAATCCCTTGCTTTTTCAGCCATGTCAACAAAAAATACCTGAGTCTGTGAGGTGAGATTGACCGCTTAATTCCCGCTTTTTCAGTATAAGCCTCCAATACCTTTCTCACCCCTCTGTCAGAATAAGGCCTCTTCCATGAGGATTCGAACAGATAAGCCGCTCCTTTTTCCCTCATGGTTTGCGCATGTACAGCCAGAGCCTCTCTAAATGTTTCCGGGAAAGGAACTATTCGGTCTTTATTCTCTTTTTCTTTATTTATTCTTATCCGGCACTGATTAAAGTCAACATCTGAAATCTTCACATTGACCAGCTCGCTGACTCTTATTCCCGTATATAAAAGCGTTTTTATAATCAGAATGTGCTTAATGTTTTTGGATTGCCATGCGGCCTCATAGAACCGTTTTATCTCTTCTTCAGAAGGAACATAGGGAAGTCGTGTTGGTGCAGCAGCCACCTTGACGTTAAGATCTTTTCTCAGGCTTCTGAATATTTCTCTGAGATAATTGTAATCCGGCCGTTCCGGTTTCAGAATTTTTGCTATCTGCTTCGCTTTTTTCTTTGCCGGTGTTCGTTTGAAATCTTCCATAATTAAGCCGCCTTTTCTTCTATGTCAAGCCGTGTTTCCATATCCAGAGGAAACAGTCCGTACGGGTTTATGTGTTCATATATGAGTGGACACAATGCCCGTCTGTCTTCATTAGTAAATTTGTCCTTCCATTCAGGTTTGGCAAGGAGTGCTTGAATCATCAGTGTATTGATATAGACCAGGCAGAGCTGCAGTAAATGAAGGCACAGCATTGACAGTTCCTGCTCTTCACTGCGGTTGGTGGTGATTTCGCCGGATCTGCCGTAGAAAATAAATCCGTTTGTCCCATTCCAGTTTTCTATTACATTCAGCCCTTCATGAATTTCCCTGCGCAAATCCTCTGAATTCAGGTAACGGCATAAAAATATTGTCTTTATTACTTTGCCCAATTCAAGCAGAGCTTTATACGCGGGATGACGGATATTATCTCTCGTGAACCGTCTTAAAATGGCTTCCGGTTCAGCGGTGCCCAGTCTTAAGGCTGTTGTGTATTTGATTATCAGGTCATACTGCTGTATGATTAAATCCCAGTTGACAACGCCCCTTAAAATGAGGTTCAGGTTACTGTATTCCCCGTCATAATCAGGACGGACAAGCTTCTGTCTATGGATGCCTTTCAGCCGTGGAAGAAGGTCAAAATTCAGCAAATAGGAAAACGCGAATCCGATCTCGCTTTGACCGTGAGTGTCTACATAACCTGCGTCAACCTCCATGTCGGTTTCGTGATTCAGAATACCTCTTATCATAGCGGCAACTTCAGACGAGGAGCAGCGTTTCAACTGTGAGTAGATGCATACGGAATTTTTCTCCACATGCCAGTAAATCATGATTCCCGGACCACGATACCTGAT
This sequence comes from Syntrophales bacterium, assembly GCA_030655775.1. NCBI lineage: Bacteria > Pseudomonadati > Thermodesulfobacteriota > Syntrophia > Syntrophales > Syntrophales bacterium. The sequence goes on along the minus strand of JAUSPI010000222.1, from coordinate 5,488 downwards.
ATGCCATTCCGTCATCAGGTTCTGGTCCCATGCCCCGAATTTTATGGAATCACAGGCGCAGGCGGTTGTCGCCTCCCCCCAGACATAATCCTGCCTTATACCAAAAATAGCGTTAACAACTTTTATTATCGCGTTACGGACATGGAATTCATTTATAAAGCGCCGCCTGACATATCGAAGTTCATGGTGATTCATCTCGGGATTTCCTGAGCTTACCCGCTTTAATCCGGCGTTCGTACCGTAGGCGTAAAGAACAAGGAGTAATCTTTTCACAAGGGTTTCCTGGTCAAGGTGCAGCCTGGTCGCCGCGCTCTCGAACAGTGAGCAGAAACCGACACGATAATTCGTTTCTTTTAAAATGTCGAGAAGCGTTGTCGAAGGCCATTGATGCAGTATCTCCTGCTTTAACAGATCGATATTTTTCGGCTCATTCTGCTTTTTCAAAGGTGAAAGCGAAATCCAACCTCCCCTTTTCTTCAGAATTTTCACTTTTTTATTGACGGGCATGTTCCTGTCCAGTTTACTCAAATGTTCACGCATTGATTCCTTCAGTGAGGATACAAACTCATCAGCATCAAGCGGTTTGTTCAATGCCTCATAGTACTCCTCCCGTTTTTCCTCAAAGTCCGCAGGAAGGTCTTCATCCGGATTTCTATATCGGTCAGCCCCTTCCACCCATATCTCTTTACACCGTAGCCTGTCACGCAATGCTGTCAGTACCGCTATCTCATAATTGGTCCTGTTGATTCTGCCGAAAACCTCATCATCTTTACCTGTAGCTGTGGAAACAAAGTCGCGCCAGGAGGAATCTTTCATAACTCCCTCTATGGGAATGTCAGCATTACAGGGATAATAGACAGACCTGGAATCCGCATATTCCCGCATTACACGGAGCGCTTCAATTACAGGCTGATACTCACTGTTGTTGGAACGAAAGTCAATGGCATTTAATATGGGAGAGAGCATTCGCCTGTAATGATGACTATAGGATAAACGCATTTTCCCATAAACGCACTTATTATAATCTCCTCTGGTCTCATATTCTTTTACTATATCCCACAGAGTTTTCTCGCCTACTGCAGGGAAAATCACTTCATCAACTGTGCCTTTCGGATATTCCACAGAACTTTTTGACATCCGATACAGAATTTCAGGTTTCCCTATGACTTTCTTCTTCGCGTCAATAATTAACTCCTTCTCCACATACTTTTCCGCTTTGTTCCTGATTCTATGAATAAGCTGAATTAACAGTTCAATGAGTTCGTCTGTAATTTTACTCTTCCGCATGTGGCAGTAAATTGCCAGAAGAGAGTAACGGACTGGGGCTTTGTGGGCGCGAATTTCATTCGGCGGTTCTGTCGCCGCCCGTATAAAGTATCCGCGCAGTCTCCGATGGGAAATATTGCAGGACAGTTCTTTTGAAATATCAATTTCCTGAATGCAATTGAGCTTTTCCAACTCAGCGAGAATTGACTTCAGATTGACTCCGCCGCTGTTCTTTTTAAGGTCTCTTAACTTTATTATATCAGAATCTTCTTCAATATCTTCTTCCACAAGTCTGTCTAACAGTCTCTTGCTTTTTTCGGTAAGCCGGCTGTGAATGCTCTTAAAAAGTTTTTCCTCAAACTGGTTTACTGCCAACCGAATATCCCTATCAAGACGCTCAGGGCTGAAAGGCTCTATTTTCAGTTCCCTTAACCGGTCGTAACACAGTGATCTTAAATTCTCAATAGAATCGTTTCCCTCCGGAAGAATTTTTTCCACAAGCCATTTTATGAGGTCGTCAGAATCTTTTAGAGTGTTGCTTCTAATACCCAGGAAATCACGGATTTCCTCACTGTTTCTTCTCACGGTCCGTCCATCAAAATCATGCCTGAAGAATGTGACCCCGACTGTACCGGCTTGGTTTGACACATAAGCTATTATCTTAAAAGGGATGTTGTCTTCAGCTGTGGGAAACCTGCCCATATACTGAAAAAATTTCAGCATCAGTGAAAATACCAGACGATTTTTGTCTTTCTTATTACCAAGAAGTTTTAATTCTTCAGAAGAAAGTGTCCAGCGCTCTTCTTTCTCTTCCTTTGTCCAGTTCTGTTTCATAAGTTGTTCCCTTAAAATATTCCTAGAATGAATGGTGTCGGTACTTTTTTATGATTATCTTAACGATTTTGTTCTGTAAACTACATCAAAACAATATAAATTACAACCATTATTTTAAAAAGGGTATTTTTTAGAAGAGAAATTCTTGGGAAAAGCAATGTTCCTACTTTTTACACTATATGGAACCTTTTTAGCCTCAAATCCTCAAAAAAAAGAGATCCCATGGCCAAAATTTGCCCTTCTCTAGCATTACCCCTATATAGACAGCTGCTTCGGAATTATCTGGTATGCTCTGAAAATCGCTTCTTAAAAAGTCCAGGCTGTTTTTGTCAAAATACTCTAAGGAAACTGGATTCAGGTCCAAATTATTCTTAATCTCAGAAATAAATTCTAAAAGCATTTGTTCATCAGGTAGAAAGATAACCATTATGAATCGAGACTGCAGATCATCAATTATTTCAACCTCTGCCTCTGTAATTACTCCTAATGTACCCTCTGAACCAATGAATAAATCAATTAAATCCATTCGCGGCTTTGAAAAATAACCCGCGGCATTCTTAACTTGCGGACTGGTATAAGAAGGAATCTTGATGTTTAATTCACCTATCCTGATAATTCCATTATCATCTGCAAGGATATCTCCTCTCTCCATCGCTAGAACCCTGCCTGTAGAAAGCAAGACTTTGATCTTTTTTACATAATTGCGTGTTGGCCCAAAGTAATAGCTGTATTCTCCGGAAGCATTCGTTGCTATATTACCTCCAATAAAAGCTGTTCTTTCTGTAGGAAATGGCGGGTAAAACAAGTCCTGCTGAGCTAACGCTTCCAAAAAATCACTAATAATCACCCCTGACTGCAAAACAGCTCTTTTATTTTCTTTGTCTATTGATAGAATTTTATTCAGTCTCTCTACCGAAAGAATAGCGCCATCCCGCGAAATTCTACTGCCGACTGTTCCTGTTCCTCCTGCAGAAACAGTTAAAGGAACTCTCTTTCTAGCACATTCGCAAACAGCCTCTTTTACTTCATCCTCAGTCTCGGGTATATAGAGAATATCAGCATTACCTCCTTCTAAATTGGAAGCGTCCTCTAAATATCCAAGTATTTGTTCTTTATCTCTTTTAATTATCATATTGCCTAGTGTCTGCTTGTATTATTTTGCTTCCAACTGGTTGTTCCGTCCGGATTGTCTTTGAGAACAACACCTCTCTCTTCCAGCAAGCTCCGAATTCTGTCTGCTCCTTGCCAATCTCTCTTTCTGCGAGCTTTCGTTCGTTCTTTAATTAAACCCAGCAAATCTTTATCCAATTCCTTATCCTCTATCCTTGGCAGAATCCCAAGTATAGAACAAAATGTTTCCAGATTAAGAATATCCTGTTTTAATTGGGCAGAGCCTCTGCTCTTATTCGCTATTAAGCTATTAATTTCAGTTATTAAATCAAATACGACTCCCAGAGCAGATGCTGTATTAAAATCATCGTCCATAGCTTCCTCAAACTTGTTCATCCATTCTATATGTACATTTTTTTGAGGCGTATCTAAATCCTTTATGTTTTCCTTAATGTTGTCAAAACAATTTTTTATTCTCTCAAGTGCTTTCCCTGATTCAGCGAGACTTTCGTCGCTAAAATCAAGCGGACTGCGGTAGTGAGCAGATATCATAAAATATCGTACAACCTGAGGCCTAAACCTTTTAAGTATGTCTCTCACTAAAAAGAAATTGTCAAGAGATTTAGACATCTTCTCCCCATCTATATTTAGAAACCCGTTATGCAACCAATACTTAACAAAGGGCTTGCCTGTTGCTGCCTCACTTTGGGCTATTTCATTTTCATGATGAGGGAAGATCAGGTCCTGTCCTCCAGAATGTATATCAAATGTTTCTCCAAGATATTTCATACTCATAGCAGAACATTCAATATGCCATCCTGGCCTGCCTTTACCCCACGGGCTATTCCAGCTTGGCTCATTAGGTTTAGCTCCTTTCCATAGAGCAAAATCGCAGGGTGTCTTCTTGCGCTTGTCTATCTCAACCCTTGCACTCTGCTTCATCCCCTCAAGCAGGCGTTTTGATAACTTACCATAATCAGAAAACTTGCCAACTTCAAAAAATACATTCCCATCAACTTGATAGGCAAAACCTGCATCCATAAGCCTTTTTATCAAAGAAATAATATCTGGAACGTGTTCAGTTGCCTTTGGGCATACGTCAGGCTTCGTAATGCCGAGAATTTCCAAATCCTCAAAAAAAGCGTCTGTATACTTATTAGCTATCTTCTCAGCAGAGACTTTCTCTTTATTTGCCCTGTTTATAATCTTATCATCGATATCCGTAATATTCTGGACAAACGTAACTTTATACCCCTTGTATTTGAGATATCTCCTCATTACATCAAATACAATAAAATTCCTTGCATTCCCTGCATGAAAATAGTCATATACAGTAGGACCACAGTTATACATCCTGACTTTGCCTGGAACTAGAGAGTGAAACTCCTCTTTTTTACCTGTAAGTGTATTATAAACCCTAAGCATTCTTATGTTTTTCCCTCTCCCAGTTTTTTATGTGAGAGGAGGTTTCATTTATCATCTTTTCCAGATGTTTGATTTTTTCCGCAATTGGATCCGGCAAGTTTGTGTGATCAAGACTTATGCCGCTAACCTTTCTCCCCATCTTTCTCGTTATCCTCCCTGGAATACCAACAACCGTGCAATCCGAAGGTACATCCTTTAATACTACAGCATTAGCACCAACCATTACATTATTGCCAATTGCAATATTTCCCAGAATCTTTGCTCCTGCACCAACAACAATGTTATTCCCAAGTGTAGGGTGTCTCTTCCCCTTTTCCTTGCCTGTTCCTCCAAGTGTAACACCTTGAAATAGGGTTACATTGTCCCCAATAACTGTTGTCTCTCCAATTACAACCCCCATACCGTGATCGATAAAGAATCCTCTGCTGATCTCTGCACCGGGATGAATCTCAATTCCTGTAAAAAATCGAGCTATCTGTGATATAAGCCTTGGGAAGAATGGAACATCTTTCTTATGGAGATAATGAGCCACTCTGTACCAGATAATTGCGTGAAGCCCTGCATATGTTAAAACCTCCAATATATTCCTTGCTGCAGGGTCTCTGTCAAACACAGCCTGTATATCATGTTTTAATGTTTGAAACATTAGCTACCTCCTTTTCTGGACTCAAAAACAAAATACCATTTTTGCTCCTTAAAAACAACCAGATTCTCTGTAACACCAAAATGATAATGTCCTATTTGGCCAAAATAGAAATGTCCGCTTTTAAGGAAGCTATAATACCCGATTTAAGAGGAGGGTATTATGGCAGAAAGGGACATAATCATGGCGAGTCAAAGGGAATTAAAGCGG
>JAUSPI010000221.1 GCA_030655775.1 Syntrophales bacterium | reverse complement strand
GAAGGTGCTCGGCGACATCGTAGCGAGTGGTGATGGTTTTGGTCATGATACGCTCCTATAGGTTACGTGCAAGGCGCAAGGCAGTTTTAATGTCGCTGGTCTGGGTACGCTTATCACCGCCAGCCAACAAAATTACTATCTCATGCTCGTGCTTTTTGTAATACACCCGGTAGCCGGGTCCGTAATCGATCCGCAACTCTGAAACACCTTCACCCACGGGCCTAACATCGCCAGGATTTCCGGCCGCTAAGCGGCTCGACCCGTACCAGAATACGACCCCGCGCACGGACGTCACGCAAACCATTGAGCCATTTTGCGTAAGCTTCAGTTTTGCGGATTTCAATCATGAGGTAATTGTAGCCTACTGGATACATGTTGTCAATGTCTTTTGCAGTGGTACCATGTAGGAAGCCCAATGCCGCCCTTAACCGGCTGAGGTTGAGCGACAGCGAAACATCAGCCCGAGTTGAAGGGCATGGTTCGGTTCCGATCTTAAATCAAACCGGAGGGAAATCCGATATAATTATTGCTTGCAAAGATGTGGTTGGCCTATAGGCATATTCACCAACTCTGCGTATTAAGGCCTTTACAACTTGTATGACCCACTCACTTTCAGAAGCAGTGAGTACATCAAAAGCCCCTTTTTTTGGCGCCTTCCTATCTTGGTTTTTACCACCTTTTTCTGAACAAATTGTTCCAAGTTTATTTAAAACGGCTTTCGATATTGAGTACTTGGATACTGCCTTTGACCTACCTCCCGCACTTGTTTCTAAAACCGTTAAACACATGTAGGCCATAGCGAGTAAACTTTCTTTTCCCTCTCTAAAGGCCTTGTAGCGAAGATACATAGTTTCAACATCGGGTGTGTTTTCAAAGTTCTTTGGAGGTGATGGAAAACGTCCGCGTGACACATGAAGCACAGCATCAAGTGAAACACTAATGCGAATAGGATCGACGTTAAGTATTATTGAATTTTTATCATCAGGGGAACGATCTATAACTTCTGCATTTTTGTATTCAAATCGTAGATCTCTATGATCATGGGCTAAACCAATTAAAATTTCCCATCGCTTGAGATAAGGGTCAATATAGTCCTTAGCATCCTCTTTCGTTGAAAAATGTTTCTTCATCTCAAACGACGCCAGATCATTTTCAACCCTAAGAACAAAATCGTCGGTTTCCTCTCTGATTGGAGAAGCTTTTTTATAGTCAACGTGTTCACCTGTTATGATGCGATAATGAATAGATTTTACATGGGAATGCGTTAGCATTTACACGTCATTCTCAAATGACTTGTTCGACCTTGGTTTTTCAATAAGCCGTCCAGTTATAAACCGATGCAGAATGCTGGATATCAGAGTTTGATAAGGCATGCCATCTTCAACAGCCCTTGTTTGAATCTCATCAAGTACCATGGATGAAATCCTAATATTTACTCGCTTGTCTTTTTTTAAAGTCTGACGAGCGTATCCTTTATGTCTTTCTATTTCTTTTTTAAGATTTTTAACAGACTTCCATTCTCCCCGTTCATAACTATCAAGAATTTCCTTTTCTTCTTTATCGAGTTTTATTTTAGCCATTTCATCCTCCCAAATACTCACGAGTTGCTTTACGACTCGGAATTATTGTTTTTAAAAATTTACCCTCTTCATCTTCAATAAATGGGACCAGATAAGCGTAGTCTCTAATTTTAACAACCAGCATTTGTTGATTTGGATATTTAGATTGATTCGGGTGCTCAATTACATCGATAAGGTCACCTCGTTCAATATGCAGAATGACTTGTTCAAAGCTGAGACCACGTTCCGCTTTCAGCCTTTCATTTTTTTCATAATTCCATTTATAATATGTCATATGCAATATTTAAACACGATGTGTGCCATATGTCAACAAATTAGAAATGATTTTGAGAGGTCGAATGCCGAGTTGACGGGCAAATTTTAGCGGTATAATGGGCGCGAAGCGTCTGATTATGCCGGAAAATTTGCCGGTCGAACGAATGGTTCGCAAGGCGCTCCGCGCCGGAGAACCATTCGGTCGGCCGGGTATCCGGCAACTCGGTATTCCTCAAGGCGCGAAGCGCCTTGAGGAACGTTAAAACTCAGCCGCCGCTTTCAGCGGTCGGCTGGAGTGCTTTGTTGTGTGCCGGGCACGGCACACGTCTTAAGGGTGAGCCTATACTTTCCGATTATGGAAGTCAAGGCAAGTCCCAAGCCCAGCCAGATGGAGGCGAAGGGCATAGTGTTATCACAACGGGGTATCCGGTGACGGTGCTTCGGAAGGCAGTGGCTCCGCTGAGGCGGAGTAACACAAAAGCACGGGGTGACGAACAGAAATCGAGTTAGGCGTGCATTTGCGGGACCAGCCTGCAACACAAGGTTAAGTCCTCTATCCATTATAAGCAATGCCCGTATACTCGGCGCTTACGTGCTGAAAGACGTGTGTTTACCCCGGGAGGTCTTTCATGTGCCACGGGATGTCGCATGCGGCAGAAAGTGGCTGAGGGCAGGGCAACCTGCTCCGACCGCATGGAAGAAGTCAGCAGAGGGCATAGTAGCCGCAGGAGAAACGAGCCGTGAACACCACGGAGGACTCACCCCGGCGAAGGCCCGAACGGTGCCCGGACTGAACAGTACGGGTAAATGATAGTGATTAGTAGGAGCATAGTACTTATGGTTATAATGCAGCAGTCGTCTGAAATAACTGTAGCGTTTGTGATTACCGAACATCCGGCAGAGGGTTCCCGGCTCATGGAAACAATCCTTGAACGGGGGAATATGTTTAAAGCATTAAAGCGAGTCCGTGATAATAAAGGGGCACCCGGGATCGATAACATGACTGTTGATCAGTTACCTGGATACCTCAGACGTCACTGGCTTAAAATCAGGGAAGACCTGTTAAACGGTACTTACAAACCACTTCCGGTTAAAAGGAAAGAAATCCCAAAACCGGACGGTGGTGTAAGACTGCTTGGAATTCCCACAGTTCTGGATCGTCTGATCCAGCAAGCAATAGCCCAGATTCTGCAACAGATTTGGGACCCGACCTTTTCTGATTCCAGTTATGGATTCAGACCGGGAAGGTCTGCCCATGATGCTGTACTCAGGGCCAAAAGTTACCTGCTTTCAGGATATAAGCATATTGTCGATATGGATCTGTCAAAATTTTTCGACAGGGTGAATCATGACCATTTGATGAGCAGACTGGCTACAAGGATAAAGGATAAACGAGTTTTAAAGTTAATCCGAAGATATCTGACAGCCGGAATAATGATCGAAGGTCTTGTCTTACCTTCACTTGAGGGTACTCCTCAAGGTGGCCCTCTCTCTCCGCTGCTTTCCAATATAGTTCTTGATGAACTGGATAAGGAGCTGGAGAAAAGAGGACTCAATTTTGTCAGGTACGCCGATGATTTTGTCATATATCTCAAGAGCAGGAAAGCTGCTGAGCGAGTTATGAAAAGCATTACAAATTTCATAACCAGGAAGCTTAAACTCAAGGTCAATGAAGAGAAAAGTGCAGTCAGTCGTCCATGGCTGCGCAAATTTTTAGGGTTCACTTTTATCAGTATGTGTGGTCAGACAAAGATCCGGATTCACAAGAAGACGATTAAGCGCTTCAAGGAAAGAGTTCGGGAACTGACCGACCGCAATTGCGGTAAAAGTATGGCTCAGATAATCTATAAACTGAATCTGTATCTGAAAGGCTGGTGGAACTATTACTGCCTGACAGAAGCCCGATATATCTTTAAATCCTTGAAGGGCTGGATAATTAGACGATTACGGTGTCTTCTTTGGAAACAATGGAAGAATCCCAGAACTAAAATCCGAAACCTGCTCAAACAGGGGATATCTCACAGGCACGCGGTACTGTGTGGGAATGCCCGCAAGAAGCATTGGCGTATGAGCAGGGTTAAATGGGTGATTATCGCTTTGCCTAATAAATATTTCCTTGATCTTGGTTTATTCTTACCCGGAAGTTAATCTGCCTGATCAGCCGAACCGCCGAGGTACCGATCGGTATGCCAGGTGGTGTGGGAGGGCTCCTCAGTGATGGGGAGTCCTATCCCGATATTTATTAACATCTGCGCAGGCCCTTTAATGAAATATATACTTTCATCATGTGTTTTGTGAAAATGCGGCTTTATGAAAACACCCGGAGTTATTCTGAACACATAGAGGCT